>NZ_WUDQ01000300.1:0-4433 GCF_009827695.1 Paenibacillus sp. OT2-17
ATGGACAATGGACTTCTAGACTTGACGAAACTAGAAATTCCACTGTATCTGGGACGCTCTACCTACCGGTTGTTGAATAAAGATAGCAAAGAGAAAGATCATCCTTTTTACCTCAACAGATAAGGCTTTGCAGGATGAATTCTTGATGGATGTATGTGGACATTCGATAGGGATTTATTCTATATTAGTGTTTGATGATGGTTGCAAAAGAGGTGTTTATCATTAACCAAATCACCAACAATTCGATTCGCGTAAAGAAAATCAATCAAGAGCTCATTAAGCAGGCGCTGAAAATGATGGGACAGGGAACGAAATCAATGATTGCGAACGTCACGGGCCTTAGTGTGGCTACCTGCGGTAATATTCTAAATGAATTTCTAGAGACAGGTGAGGTGATCGAAACAGAATTGGAAGAGCCCAACGGTGGAAAGCCGGCCAGGCGTTATGTATACAATTCAAATTTTGCCTATATTGCTTGTCTCTATGCCAGTTCTGAAGGTGGCCAACATTCCCTGACCTATGTGGTGACAAATTTAATCGGGGAGACTCTAGATGAGGGATGTCAGAAAGTGTCTCTAGCCGACGCATCCGCTATCGATGGTATCATTGAAAGCCTGGTTGATAAGCATCCGGATATCAAAGCGCTTGGCATAGGAATTCCCGGTTTCGTCCATCAAGGAG
Source organism: Paenibacillus sp. OT2-17 (assembly GCF_009827695.1). Taxonomy (NCBI): domain Bacteria; kingdom Bacillati; phylum Bacillota; class Bacilli; order Caryophanales; family Paenibacillaceae; genus Paenibacillus; species Paenibacillus sp. OT2-17. Next base: position 682 of record NZ_WUDQ01000300.1, read on the forward strand.
TTATTAATGTGTGCGATATCGCCGAGCTGATAAACATTCCAGTTGAGGGAAAGTATGAGCTTGAGGTTACAGTCGACAATGATATGAATCTGACCGTCTATGGTTTCTATAAAAAACAACTATGATGAAGACAAAACGATTGTTGTCGTAACCTTTCCAAAGAATAACTTTCCTGGCTCTGGGATGATGATTGACGGTCATATTCATCGAGGAACGACTCAATTCGCAGGAGAGGTTTCCTTCCTGCCTTACGGGATCTCACGAGAGGAGCAATTCGCCCAGCTTCATCGCCAAGATACCTTTGTCGCACTGGCGGCGAAGACCATCATGTCTCTGATTGCAATAGTGAATCCTGAGACTGTAGCGTTAACAGGAGAGCTGGTAAGAGAGGAACATATCAAGGGAATTTACAACCAGTGCAAGGGTGTAATACCTGATGAACATATGCCGCAGATCATGGTATTAAACCATCCCCATGAGCATTATATAAACGGTTTGATTGCTGTCACACTGGAGAGCCTGAGCTATAATTTGCAACTTGTGGAAAAACGTCACTAATTCGAGGAGATTACTCCATTAAGCGAAAGACAAAAATAGTAACAATAAGAGATAAAACGGAGCAAGTTATCTTTTTATATCATAAGTACGTTTGCTTGTCGTATTGTTGGTTTTCTTCAACTTTATGTGTTCCATCCCTGCAATAAAAATAAGCAACGATCATAAGAATTTTTTTGAAAAAAGAGGTAATAAGTCCGCGTTAAGTGTGTTTTAAAATAATGTTCATTATTGACCAATTCCGTAAAGTTCCGTATATATAAAGGCTAAACGAGATCTCAATGTATCTGAATCAGTCATTTGGTATGATAGTCCTAACAGTCAGAGGTAGAGTTAACATCCGGCACCACGGCTCATAGGGGCCGGATGTGTATTTTTTTAACTTATATTTTTTCCGATAAAAAATGGTGTTATTTAGTGTATGACACTTTTGTCGGTGGACAAAAACATAGTCCCATTGAAAGTCGCTAAAATGGTATTATCCCCTTTTAGTAGACAAGAGAAAAAAGACATCTGTTAAGATGGACTTAATCTTGCCTAACGAAGGGGATTTTTTCATGGCTAAAAAAGGACAAACTTACCGGCGGTACTCCCTGGAATTAAAATTGGAGGCGGCCCGGCTGGTCAACGAAGAACATATGAGTATACGTGAAGTAGCGAAACGATTGGATATTCAAAATAAATCTCAAGTACAAGTATGGGCGGCGAAAACGAAACGTGGAATGAGCCTAGAACCTGCCACTTCCAAACGGGGACGCCCCCGAACGAAGTTTTCCAGTATGGAAGAAGAGATGGCATACTTGCGAGCGGAGATTGAATATTTAAAAAAGCAGTATCCAAATCTACACAAGGAGTGACGAGTAAAGCTGCTAGATTTCAGATCATAGAGGACTTGCGAGTACGCCATTGTCTTGTTTGGCTCTTGAAGTTAGCCGCGGTTTCCCGTTCAGGCTATTACAAGTGGAGAAAAAGCTGGCAAGCGGCAAAAGAACGTAGACAAAAGCAGCATGAATTGGAATCGCATCTGCTTGCCATCCATCGTATTCATCCCTACTTTGGTTATCTTCGAATGACGGTAGCTTTACGGAGGGAAGGCATTAGGGTCAACCACAAAAAGGTGTATCGGTTAATGAAACAATTAGGAATCTGTTCTGTCATTCGAAAGAAGCGTCGATTCTATGGAAAACAAGCTTCCGTGGTGAATCCGAATCGGCTTCAGCGCCAGTTTAAGGCGGATACGCCACGAACTAAACTGGTCACAGATATTACCTATATTCGTGCTGGAGAACAATTTGTGTACCTGTCTGTGATTCAGGATTTATACAATAACGAGATTGTAGCTTGGCATCTTTCGGAACGAAATGACCTCGCTTTGGTTCATGAAACGCTGGATAGACTCCGTCAGCACGTGGATGTGAGTGGCGTGATCCTACACTCGGATCAAGGATTTCAATACACGTCAAAGCCATTTAACCGTAAACTGAAACAACTCGGCATGCTAGGCAGTCACTCTAGGCGAGGAAATTGCCTGGACAATGCCTGTATCGAGTCTTTCTTCTCTCATTTAAAAACCGAGAAAATATACTTAAATGAGGCAGCTAACAAAGCTGAGGTTGAACAGCAAGTGAGTGAATACATTCTGTTCTATAACCAGAACCGATTCCAGAAAAAATTAAACGACCGTTCCCCGGTAGAATACCGGGAAACGGTCGCAGCTTAAATCATGTCTTTTTAGTACTGTCTACTTGACAGGGTTATGACCACAAGAACATAGTCCGATTACCGATTAGATGAGTATCTAAATGAAAAGCACTGTATAAGTAGCATAATACAGGGCAGTTTTCACATTCTTATGGAAACAAAGACTCGATAAGAAAAACACGGCAGCTAGGGATTTCAAGGAGCGTAATCCATAATTCTTTAATTATTTTGTTTTATTTTCATTTTATACGTACGCCTTCCAATTCTTCGATTTGCAAATCAGCAATGGAATATAAGACAGCTCTGCCAGCCATTTTCACACGATCATTTTCAAGTTTGCAGTATAAAGTTCCACCACGTTTAGAAAGCTGTCTTGCTGTTAACTCTTTTTTACCCAACCGTTTTGCCCAGTAGGGAATAAAGTTACAGTGCGCGGAACCGCATACTGGATCTTCATTTACGTTTAACTTTGGAAAAAAGCTTCTAGATGCAAAATCGAATTTTTCGCTTTTCGCTGTAATAGAGACACCAAGACCGTCTGGGTAACTCTTTCAGTTTAGAGAAATCAGGTGTAGCAGTTTGAACCGCTTCTTCACTTTCCAATACAAACATTAAGTCACGGCCTAAATACGTTTCTATAGGGGTAACACCAAGCGCTTCAACTAAAGAAAACTCTTCTGGCATTCTGCTCGGAAAATCCATCTCATAGAGGTCATCGTTTTGAAGGTAATTGAGTAAAGGCTTTTGCGTACATATTTCTTTTTCATCATCAATAAACTCTTTTTCAAATCCTTCATTACATACCCTCATGATATCGCTCCCAGTCTAAAAGTACAAAAACATGTACTATGTTCATTTAGATTGCCTTCTTTGCAAATGAAATGTACGGACTTATGATGGTGCCAAGGCTGCTAACTAATTTATATAATTAGCAGGCTAGTGATTATTGTAACATAACCCGTAGAGGAGACTAATTAAGCTTTGCAGTATTGCGACTATATGGTGCTAAAGAGAGGATAATAATTATGAAAAATCGTGTAACAGATATTCTTGGTATTGAAAAACCCATTTTACAAGGACCTATGAATTGGATTACGAATGCTGAATTTGTTGCTGCCATGAGTAATGCGGGCGGTTTAGGGATTCTCGGTCCTAATGCCGGTCAAAAGACAGTTACAGCCTCTCCAGAGGAAACCGCAGAACGTATGCGCCGTGAGATCCGTAAGACAAAGGAACTGACGGATAAACCATTTGGTTCAACTTTGATTGTTGGTGGAGATTTGAAATACACTTGGCCAATTTTAGAAATTGTCATTGCAGAAGGTGTGCAAGTTGCTCTTCTAAATGGCGTTGAAGGAACGCTAACTGAAAAGATTATTACCCCGTTAAAGGAAGCGGGAATTAAGATTGTTTACCGTCCGTTGAATCCAACTATTGAAGATGCCAAGGCTGCTCAAGCTATGGGTGTTGATATTTATGTTGTTACTGGGTTTGAT
>NZ_WUDQ01000301.1:0-4411 GCF_009827695.1 Paenibacillus sp. OT2-17
CTGCTATGAAAGACGAGCGCATTGCGGCAAGCAAAGTGCTGAGCGGTCCTAATGCTGAGTCCTTCAGCGGCGACAAAAAAGAATTTATCGAGAGCGTACGTAAAGCACTGTTTGCAAGTAAAATTGTGTCCTATGCTCAAGGTTTCGCTCAAATGCGTGCAGCTTCCGATGAATATGATTGGGATTTGAAATACGGAAAAATCGCTATGATCTTCCGCGGCGGTTGCATTATCCGCTCGCAATTCCTGCAAAACATCAAGGATGCATATGACCGCGACCCTGCCTTGAAAAACCTGTTACTGGATTCTTACTTCAAAAATGTAGTTGAAACGTATCAAGATGCATGGCGTCAAGTGATTTCCGTGGCTGTATCTCAAGGTATTCCAGTGCCTGGCTTCTCCAGCGCGCTTGCATACTATGACAGCTACCGCACTGAGCGTTTGCCAGCAAATCTGCTGCAAGCACAACGTGACTACTTCGGTGCCCATACGTTCAAACGTGTGGACAAAGAAGGCGTATTCCATCATCAATGGTTCTAATGAACGGACGGATATGCATGAATAGCATTATGTAATACAACGGAAGCTTTTTTGCCCTATGGGTAGAAGAAGCTTCCGTTTTTTAATTTTTAATTATGGATATCATTCTAGGGTAGTAGAGGATTGTGTAATCTTTTGAGGCTATGGTATGATAGGGACAGAACGTTTTAATGCATTACCGCGTCTAAGCTTTGAGTTAAAACAAAAGAGACGGGAAGTTCCCGTCTCTTTTGTTAAGTAGGTTTTCTATTGCTCCTGTGCCCATTGCAGCATGCCGCCGGTCATGTTAGTACAGCCTTCATAACCTAGCTGCTGTAGATATTCGCAGGCTCGTTCACTGCGATAACCGCTCCGGCAAATAAAGATAATTTCACCGGTGCGTTCAATTTCTTCAAGACGACCCGGAAGTTGTCCGAGCGGAATGTGCTTGGCACCTTCAATCATGCCTTCCGCTACTTCTTCCGCTTCGCGGACGTCGATTAATTGCAATTGCTCTCCTGCTTGCAGACGTGCGCGCAACTCAGAAGGTTCAATCAGGGCGATTTGCGTCATGGCCGGACCTCTTTTCTGATAAATAATGGGTGCTACGTATGTTTTTGACGTGTGCAAAATGTCACACACACTCTATGTATGATAGCTAAGCTATCTCTAGGCTGTCAATCGGCTTAATCCTAAAGGCAGGTATAGATTAATTAACCGAAGGGATTCACTCGGGCGACCTAGATTAATATTTCTTATTTTTTGGGTGGAGAAATGAATGCTACAACTTGTATAATTAACGTAAAATAGGATGGTTTGAACCGAAAAGGAGCATGTACATTATGGATGTTATCGTTAGACCTACCCCTTCCTTGCAAGGAGAGATTGGGGCCCTGTCCTCCAAAAACTACACTACTCGTTATCTGCTCACTGCGGCACTTGCTGAGGGACAAAGTACCATTTATTATCCAGCCCATAGTGAAGACAGTGATGCTATGCGTCGTTGTATCGCCGATCTGGGCGCAGTACTGGAAGAGGATGATGAAAAAATAGTTATTACAGGTTTTGGTAGCCGTCCTCAAGCTGTGAAGGAATTGAATGTAGGAAACGCAGGAGCGGTGCTCCGTTTTTTGATGGGTATTGCATCTCTATGTCCGGATGTTACATTTGTTAATACATATCCCGACTCATTGGGTAAGAGACCACATGATGATCTAATCGATGCACTGGGGCAACTGGGTGTGAAAGTAGATCATCGTGAAGGTAAGTTGCCAATTCGTATTCAGGGTGGTCAGACGAAGGGCGGTAAAATTCAGGTGTCCGGCTCGGTTAGCTCACAATATTTGAGCGCCTTGCTATTCCTTACGCCTTTACTGGAGGAAGACAGTGAAATCGAAGTGCTGCATGATTTGAAATCCAAGGTGGTCATTGGGCAGACCCTGGAGGTATTGCAAGAGGCTGGTATTATCATTCATGCAAGCGATGATTACATGTCTTTCCGTGTCCCGGGGCGGCAATCCTATCAGCCACGTACGTATACTGTACAGGGAGACTATCCAGGGAGTGCAGCGGTGCTAGCGGCGGCTGCAGTAACGAATTCTGATGTTACCATTCATCGTCTTAAAGAGCAGAGCAAACAGGGAGAACGCGCTATCGTAGATGTGTTGCGTATGATGGAAGTGCCACTGACACATGAGAACGATACCGTTGTCGTGAAGGGCAATGGCCGATTGAAAGCTGTCCAGTTTGACGGTGATGCTGCAACAGACGCTGTGCTTGCTATGGTGGCTGCGGCTGTATTTGCTGAAGGCACGTCCCGCTTTTATAACGTGGAGAATTTACGGTATAAGGAATGCGACCGCATTACCGATTATTTGAATGAGCTGACCAAGGCTGGAGCTCGGGTAGAAGAACGCCAAGCGGAAATTATCGTACATGGCAGACCGGAGGGTGTCGAAGGTGGCGTGGAAATTAACGCGCATTTTGATCACCGTGTTATTATGGCCTTGACGATTGTAGGTTTGCGTTCACAGAAGCCGTTAGTGATCAAGGATGCACATCATGTCGCCAAATCGTATCCGCAGTATTTTGATCATCTAACGACGCTTGGTGCTTCTGTAGAATGGGTAAAATAAAAGCAAACGAAGATGCGAATAGGAGGGAACAGGATGGCTTTTGAAAATCCGTCGAGAGAAGAGATTAAAACCATTTTGGAACAAGTAGGCAATATTGCGGTTGTTGGTTTGTCTGATAAATCAGATCGAACCTCTTATATGGTTTCTTATGCCATGCAGAAGCGGGGATACCGGATTATTCCGGTTAACCCTGCGGCGGCAGGGCAAACGATTCTTGGGGAGACTTGTTATGCCAGTCTTGCTGAAGTACCTGAGCCTGTGGAGCTGGTCAATGTATTCCGCCGCAGTGAATACTGTGCAGAGGTTGCGCGTGAAGCAGCAGCTATTGGAGCTAAGATTTTGTGGCTTCAACAGGGGATTATAAGCCAGGAAGCCGCTGACATTGCGCAGGAGCATGGAATGACGGTTATTATGGATCGTTGCATTAAGGTGGAGGACTCAGTGACCCAGGCTGTACGTAAAGGATAAACAAGGATCAGTGACCCGTGCTATACGCACATGAAAACCTTCTTCCCTTGCTTCACAGGGTTGAAGGTTTTTGGTGCGAAATGAGGAATATGGTAAAGTATATTATACTTTTAGCAATCCATATAATGTATGTATGCCTGATGATGAAAATGGTCTAGACGGATTCATAGTGTTATCTGTTGTGGTGATAAAGTTTTTTGACCTGTAGAAGCGTAAATAAATATTTTGGCAGATGGAATCATTGCTTTGACAAAAGTATTTATTCGGCTTACCATCAGGGATAGAAAGGAGAGGAATGCCATGAATTGGCTCGGATCCTTACAACAGCTCGGTCGTGCTGTCATGCTCCCGACGATGGTGCTACCAGCCGCTGCAATATTGCTAAGTCTCGGCAGCCTTCCTTGGTCCACATGGGGATTCCCTATGGTGTCTGATATGGCAAATGCGGCGGGACATGGGGTTTTTTATTTTTTGCCATATTTATTTGCGGTTGGTGTTGCACTGGGGATGTCGAATCAGGCAGGTCAGGCGGGACTGGCAGCATTAGCTGGTATGGCTATATATGATCAGGTCACATTGAGATTTGGAAACGGACTCATTCAACCGGCGACGCTCATTGGTATCATTTTGGGGGTCATTTCAGGGGTGGCTTATAATCGCTTCAAAAGCATCAAATTGCCCGAGGTGCTTCAGTTTTTTGGGGGTACCCGATTTGTTCTGCTGCTTATTGGCCTCTTTTCGGCTGTGTTTGCAGGACTCATGCTAATTATTGCCCCACTCATACAGAGAGGGCTGCAATTTATAGTAGGTCTGGAATCGAGCTTGGGCGGCTTTGGACTGTTTATCTACGGTATTCTATATCGGTTGCTGGCGGCCTTTGGTCTGCACCATCTGCTTAATAATATTTTTTGGTTTCAACTGGGTACATATAAAACGCCGTCTGGCAACGTTGTGCAGGGAGATTTACCCCGGTTTTTTGCTGGCGATCCGACAGCGGGCTATTTCATGTCCGGGTTGTTCCCCATTATGATGTTTGCGATCCCTGCCATTGCGCTGGCGATCATTCAGGAAGCGCGTGAAGATTTGAAGCCAAAGGTGCAAAAAACATTTTTGACGGCTGCGCTTGTCTGCTTTTTTACCGGAGTGTCGGAACAGATCGAGTTCGCCTTTTTGTTTGCAGCACCTTATTTGTTCCTCGTTCATGCGGTTATGTCTGGGCTGGCCATGTGGCTTACCTTTGAGCTGGATATTCATCACGGATTTTCCTATTAGGCGGGTTTTATAGATTAT
>NZ_WUDQ01000302.1:0-4398 GCF_009827695.1 Paenibacillus sp. OT2-17
GACACTTGCCAATCAAGTGGGCACCATCGTGTGCACTAAAGTTGGAGCGATTGCAGCCTTGCCGTCGTTGGAAGAAGTTAATCGTTTCGTAACGCATTGAATCAAGCATTGCAGTGTATGAACAGCAAAAGGTGTCCAAAGATCCCAAAGGTCGTTGAACAACTTTTTTATGTAGAGATCCGTTATCATTGAAAGGTTCTACTGATTGGAACAACCTTTCAATGAATTACGGGAAGCTTGGTGATTTAAGAGAAGATTGGAATATTCCCACGAGTGATAATTAGTATCCAGCGTTACTGTGGTTTCAGCCAGAACCGTTCTATTCCCGTCAATTTCGTGCCCCTACTTCAATCGCACCTATTGTATTTTTGAATCCCCCTGAATGGTAAGTGTTTTTATTATTATTTTATTTTTAGGCAAACGTTTTACTATATCAATTTATCTTCAAAAAACTATCTTATATATTCTTTTTATAATAGTATTGTAAGCGTTGACATTTAAATAACTTATGATATTATGTGTTTGTAAAACGTTTTACTAAATGGAGATGATGTGATGAAAAAAGTATTTTACAAACCGAAAGACGGATGGGTTGGAGATGTGATCCCGTTCTATGACAATGGAGAGTACAAGCTCTACTATCTCCATGATCAAAGAGTTGGCGGAGATTACGGAAATCATACGACGTGGAACCTACTCACAACCAAAAACGGCTTGGATTTTGAAGATTATGGAGTAGTTCTGCCCAACGGGAGCGAAGCCGATCCCGACCGGAATGCATATACCGGTTCAGTGATTAAAGACCCGAATGGCATTTATCACCTTTTCTACACCGGGCACAATCCTAGCGCTGAGTTTTGCATTGATGGAAAGCCTTTACAAGTCATTTTGAAGGCAACCGGCACCGATGGAATCCATTGGACGAAGGATGAAAATTTTAAGCTTTATGGAGACGCAGTTATTTATGAGCAATTCGATTGGCGCGATCCGTTTGTGTTTTTCAACGAAGAACGGCAAGAGTACTGGATGCTCGTCACTGCGAGGCAAATGAACTCTTCCGAAAAGAGAGGCGGTTGCATTGCTCTTCTCACTTCACATGATTTGGTACAATGGCGTTTTCGGGAGCCGTTTTACAACCCGGACAAGTACATCACTATGGAATGTCCGGATTATTTCAAAATGGGAGACTGGCACTATCTGGTCTACTCGACGTTCAGTGAAAAGTTTGTGACACATTACAAAAAAAACAAAAGCATTAAAGGCGTGTATACCTCCCCTATTCTGGATACTTTTGACGGCAGGGGGTTTTATGCGGCGAAAACGGCTTCGGATGGCCAACAAAGATACGCTTTTGGCTGGGTTCCTTCCAAACAAGGTGCAAGCGATTACAGTGACTGGGAATGGGCCGGAACCTTGGTCGTTCATGAGGTTTATCCAAACGATAACGGCGATTTGCTCGTAAGGATGCCTCAGTCGATTTATGAGCATTTTAATACCGAAGTAGTCATTATTCCTGAAGCGGAGAAAAACTGTCGCCACACTGGAAGCCAATTCGAACTAGAGTCTCCCGATGGACTGGCTTACAGCGTATTCAATGAATTACCTTCCCAAGTCCTGATTGAAGCTTCGTTTACGGACTGGAAAGAGACCAAAGACTTCGGCATCGCGCTGCGAACTGACAAAACTCTCGACATAGGATATTTCATCAAATTTGATCCATTCCACAATCGAGTTGCATTCGATATGTGGCCAAGAACCGAACCCGGTTTTTTCCAATGGCAAATTGCTGGTGATAAACCGCAAATGATCGAACTGGAAAGACCATTTCCGTTTAGCCAGCACGACCGGATTACGATAAAACTGATTTTGGAGGATGACATCCTGTGTCTGTATGTCAACGCTGTCATTGCAATGACAACACGGGTCTATAACTTCAAAACGGGCCACATCGGTTTTTTTGCAAACGAAGGCTCCGTTAAAGTCTATGATGTCAAGCTCAAGACGGCAGCAAAAGGTTAGAATTACAAATCTTCAAAAAATATTTGTAATGATATATATAATGGGAGGTTTTAAAATGGAGAAAATAAGAAAAGTGTCGAAGATCGTCTCACTTCTCACTATTTTTGCATTGATTGCAACTACTCTCGCAGGTTGCGGGGGGGCTTCCGGAACTAACGCGGGCAAGCAGCAAAATTCGTCAGATGCCTCCAACGGCAAAACGATTACATGGTTGTCGGCTCGTCCAGCAGACGGAGCGATCGTCCAAACGATCCGAGAGCTGGCAGACCGGTATACGAAAGATCATTCCGGATTCAAGCTGGATATTCAAGTGACGTCCGATAGACCTTCCTATTTAACTAAGCTGAGAACGCTCGTCGCTTCCGGCGAAGCTCCAGAATTTATTGATATGGACGCCGATCCGTACGCCCAATAATTGGCAGATGCCGGAATGCTGGTTGATATGAAGAAATTCCTGAATGAACAAGGATTGTACGATCAGTTCTACGAACCTGCGCTGAAATACCAGCAATTACCTGATGGAAGCCTGTACCTTCTCCCTTTGGAGTATCATTTGGAAATGACTTGGTATAACAAGAAAATATTCGCGAAAAATAACCTTACCGTTCCCAAAACCATTGATGAGATGCTCACGGTTAGTAAGGCGCTTAAGGACAAGGGGATTACCCCGATCGCCGTTGATGGCGTTGATGTTTGGCCCTTGCTGCGCTATGCGGCCATGATTCCTTTCCGAGCTACCGGAAATGAATTTGCCCGTAACCTGAGCCAAGGTAAGGCCAAAATGACCGACGAGGTCGGAATGAAAGCGGCGAACTTTGCCTACGAGATCGGCCAATACTTTCAGGAAGGGTTTGCCACGACGGATTATACGACAGCCAAGAACATGTTCCTCAACGGTGAAGCTGCTATGTATAACATGGGTACCTGGGAAATCCCGTCTTTCATAGACAAAAATCTGCCGGAAAAACTTAAAGGCAACGTCGACTATTTCTACCTGCCAACCATTGATAACGCCAAAACGCCGGATAACGAGTTTTTTGGAAACAGCGGGATCGGCCTTGCTGCCACAACCAGCAAATTCGACGAAACCACCAAGGACTTCCTAAGTTATGTCTTGAAAAATTACAGTGACGTCTACGTAGCTAAACAGCAGATGTCACCGCTCAAATTTACGATTAAAGACGAGTCCCAATTCTCCAAACTGTTCCTCCGGATTAAAAAGGATATGGATAACTACGGTTCAGAATTTGCCAAGCCTTGGGATACCTTGCTGGATGCCAATACGAACTCCGTCATGAGCGATTTAATCATCAAATTGACGATGAGGGCCACGACGCCGAAAGAATTCGCCAAGCAAGTCGACGACACCATTGCCCAAAACGTCACCAACTAGTCTTTACATGCAGACAAACTGCCAGCCACCCGGTCATTCAGGGCCGGGTGGCTACCTTTCACTCAGTCTGTCAATACAAACAAATGGGGAGATTCTATATGAATGTACTCAAGGACAAGAAGGCATGGTTAATTTTTATCACGCCAGCCTTGCTATTTTATTTAGGAACCGTCTTTGTCCCAATCATTCAGTCGCTGAATTACGGCTTTCAAGATTGGAATGGAATAAAGGATGCCAGGTACATTGGTCTGGGCAACTATATCAAAATGTTTAAAGACCCCTACTTCTGGAATTCCGTGCAAAATAACTTGGTGTATGTCGTGATCGTGGTACTCATGCAAGTGTTTATCGGTTTGTTTTTCGCATTACTGCTCTCTTACATCAAAAAAGGAGCCGGCATTTTCAGAACATTGTATTATTTGCCAGCCGTGGTAGTCACCGTCGCTATCGCGCAGATGTTCCGTAACTTCTATTCCCTGCAGCCGCTGGGCTTGCTAAACATGTTCCTGGATTGGATCGGATTGGGCCACTTGCAAAGTGCCTGGTTATCCAATCCGCACACCGCATTGATCGCAGTATCCATTCCCGAAGGCTGGCGCTTTACAGGCATGTATATGGTTATTTTTTATGCGGCCCTGATCGCGATTCCGAAAGAGATCGAGGAGGCTGCAACCATAGACGGTGTTAATGGATGGCAGCTGATTCGATATATCAAATTGCCGAGTATCAAGCATGTGCTGAGTTTGGCCCTTATCATGTGCACTACCGGTGCGCTAAGAGGTTTCGATATCCCTTATATCATCGGTCTACCGGGTTCGACGACTGAGTTGGTCACGACTTATATGTACAAAAGAGCGTTCTCAACCAATCAATACGGATATGGAAGCTCGATCGCCGTATTTATCGTGATCGAAAGCCTGCTTGCCGTTCTTCTTATCCGGGCCATATTCAATTCCAGGAAAGGAGAAGCATAACATGCGATCCAA
>NZ_WUDQ01000303.1:0-4368 GCF_009827695.1 Paenibacillus sp. OT2-17
AATCATTTTAAATTGTGATATAATATAAGGCATTGCAATTATTTGAGTATAGCAGAAAGTCATGTCTCGGAGGCTTAGGATGAAACCGTATCGCGTACCCCAATTAGCAAGGAAATATGTGGAATACGACATGATTCAACAACATACGGAAATGCCGGCTTTTCCTGACAGCCGTACCCGTTTGATGTTTGTGTTTTTGAACCGGAATGCGCAGGAGCTGCATGCCAGTGAGGACGAACTGTACGCATTGGTAACCTCGCTTGTGCAGATGGGGCTGGATACGCATGATATGATTGATACTTTATCCGGTATACGGAGCCCGGAGGAGATGCGTTCCAGACAGCTGAAAGTGTTAGCTGGGGACTATTTTAGCAGTCGTTTTTATCAGCTGCTTGCACTGGCAGGCCGCATCACGGCCATTTCGAAGCTGAGTGATGCTGTATGTGAAGTGAACGCAGGGAAAATGAATCTGTACTGGGGAATGAAGCAATTCCGATTGGATGCAACTCAGTATTTAACTCAGATGGTTCGTTTCAAAAAGGAGCTTTTTTTATCATTCACTTCACTTGTAGCAGAACAGGATCAGGAAATTTGGAAGCAGCTTCTCAACAAATTTGCTCTCTGTGATACCTTGGTGGAGGAATGGGGCAAGCGGGCAGAACCGGACAAGTCCCGTTTCGGATATATGTTCTGGCATATTTATGGTAACGGGGACCGGAACGAGCAGGCATTGCTTTCAGGGAGTGGTACTGACACTGAAGCATGGCGTAAGCTTGTTCTGAAATACAAAGCCGAGGATGCGATACTGGACAAGCTTCGCACGGCTGTTACACACATCAGGCATATCCTGTCAGATGATCAAAATACAGGGATCGAGGAATTTGAACGCATGCTTGAGCCTTTCCAGAAGCTGCTAAATAGTCCGCACCCAGTTGTGAGGGAAGGTTAGGTGAACGTGATGGGATCAAGCGACACCAAGCCGAAAGAGCAATTCGTTCATGGCGTGTTTGAAAGCATAGCAGGTAAATACGATTTGATGAACGATATACTGAGCTTTCGCAGACATAAGGCTTGGCGGAAATTTACGATGAAAAAAATGAACATGCATCGCGGCGATACGGCAATTGATCTTTGCTGTGGTACATGTGATTGGACGCTTGCGATGGCACGAGCAAGTGAAAGTGGTCACATCGTAGGACTCGATTTTAGTCAGAACATGCTCAATGTTGGCGAGCGTAAGATTACATCAGAATCCCGTGAAAAGCAAATTAAGCTTGTTCAGGGCAACGCGATGGAACTACCTTTTGAAGATAATTCATTTGATTATGCGACGATTGGTTTCGGTCTGCGCAACGTGCCTGATCTGCGCCACGTGTTACAGGAGATGCAACGAGTCGTCAAACCTGGCGGGCAGGTCGTATGTCTGGAATTGTCCAAACCTACTTGGCAGCCGTTCAAGGGAATTTACTACACATATTTTCAACACATCTTGCCCATGCTCGGCAAATTGTTCGCCAAACGTTATGAGCAGTATAAATGGCTCCCTGATTCGTTGGCGCTTTTTCCAGGAAGGGATGAGTTGGCTGGCATCTTCCGTGAAGTCGGATTGAAGGATGTTCAGGCTCATTCTCTCACCGGAGGCATTGCGGCATTGCACATTGGAATCAAGGAGAGTCAGCATGTTTAAGAAAATTGCTATTTTTTTGGAAATGATTAAAATTGAACATACGTTATTTGCGCTCCCATTTGCATTCATGGGGGCTGTATTGGGGTCTGTTATCGTGACAGGCAACCTTCCCTCCTGGCCGCAGATCGGCTGGATTCTGCTAGCTATGGTTGGCGCACGTAGCGCGGCTTTTGGCTTCAATCGTATGATTGACCGGGTGATTGACGGGAAAAATCCGCGCACAGCAGGACGCGCTATCCCGGCGGGGTTGCTCAAATCGAGCGAAGTGGTGATTTTCATTATCGTCAGTTTGGTGTTGTTATTCTGGGCATCATTCAAGTTAAGTCCGCTGGCGTTCAAGCTGTTCCCGCTGGCCTTTTTTATGCTCGTTTTTTATTCTTACACCAAGCGTTTCACTTGGCTTTGCCATATTGTACTTGGTCTGACCATTGGTTTGGCGCCACTCGGCGCGTGGGTTGCAGTAACGGGACAAATAGATTTGACCGCTATCGTACTATATCTCACGATTGCATTTTGGACGGCGGGATTTGATGTAATTTATGCTTGTCAGGATATAGATTTTGACCAAAACGAAGGAGTTTATTCTATTCCTGCCCGTTTTGGTGTAGCAGGTGCGTTGAACATCGCTCGGGCATTCCACGTCATTACGGCAATCGGATTTATTGTATTGTTCTTTATTGCAGATTTAAGCTGGTGGTATCTGGCGGGCATGATTATTTCGTACATTATTTTATTTTATGAACACTATATCGTATCTCCAAAAGATTTGAGTCGTTTGCAGACGGCATTCTTTACTATGAACGGTGTACTTAGCACTGTCGTGTTTGCCTTTACACTGATTGATTTGGTGGTGCGTCAATACTAATGAATAATCAGGTGAGCGGACATCAAGGCAAACGAATCGTTATTGGCATTACAGGCTCGAGCGGAAGCATTTATGGTGTGCGACTGGTAGAGACTCTGCTTGACTTGCAATACACAGTTCACCTGATCGTTTCCAATGCTGGCTGGCGGGTATTGAAAGAGGAGTTGGGCTGGAATGTGACTGACCGGGAAGGGGCTTTGAATGAACAATTCGGAGGCCGTCCCGGTTCTCTTGTATACCATCCGTTCACAGATATTGGAGCTTCGATTGCGAGCGGCTCTTATTTGGTGGATGCGATGATTATTATGCCATGCTCAATGGGGACGTTGTCAGCAGTAGCACACGGTTCGTCCGATAACCTCATGGCGAGGGCAGCGGACGTGATGATGAAGGAAGGTCGTCCGCTGATCCTTGTGCCTCGTGAAACGCCTCTACATGCCATTCATTTGGAAAACATGCTTAAGCTTGCGAGACTCGGCGTCAAAATGATTCCGGCTATGCCGGCTTTTTACTTTCATCCGAAGACGCTGGATGATATTGTGCTGTTCCTCGTAGGCAAAGTATTGGACAGCTTGCGTATAGAACATCAACTGTTTACGAGATGGGGGGATTCCGATGCCGACGCCGGACACCAAGACAATCACAATCGGAAAAATTAAATATACAAACGCTTGGCCTATTTTTCATTATTTTAATCCTTCTGAGCTTCTCCATTCGGCGGAGATGGTTTCTAAAGTTCCGGCTGAATTGAATCGAGGTATGCTGAATGGGAGTTTGGATATCAGTGCGATGTCCTCATTTGCGTATGCATCGGGTGCTGAGGAAATGCTATTGTTGCCGGATTTATCCGTCAGTGCAGATGGTCCTGTGCAATCCATTTTACTATTTTCACGCAAGCCGCTTGACGAAATCAAAAACGGAACCATTGCACTAACGAATACGTCTGCTACATCCGTGAATTTGTTGAAAATTTTGATGCAAAAGGCATGGGAAGGTCAGCCTTCCTATTTTGACTGTGAACCGGATCTTGACTTGATGCTGGAACAGGCAGATGCAGGGCTGCTGATTGGAGATCACGCGATTAAGGCATCTTGGCGAAGCGAAGGTCTGTATGTTACGGACCTCGGAGAAGAGTGGAAGCGCTGGACGGGCTATAGTATGACTTTTGCTGTATGGGCAGTACGACGTGCTGTTGCTGCTCAAAATCCCGCGGCGGTGGCTGAAATTGCAAGTGCGTTCCGCGTAAGCAAGCAGCGTAGTCTGTCGGACCTGACGCCTGTTATTTCTGAAGCATGCGAGGAAATTGGAGGTCTGCGAGATTATTGGGAGCGCTACTTTACTAATCTGTGTTATGATTTTGGAGAGAAGCAACAACAAGGTTTAGAGCTTTATTTTCAGTATGCGCATGAACTGGGGCTGCTTGACCGACGAGTGAAGCCGCTTCTCTGGAGTGACAATACGCTGACACGGGTGAAAGAATGAAACGATTGGATTTGTTCGGTTTATTAAAGAAGGATATGAACTTTATAGAAGAAGAGTTGTATCGCAGTATCGACAGTACGGAGCCGTTGATTAATGATACGTCGCTTCATCTGCTTAAAGCAGGGGGCAAGCGTTTGCGTCCCGTATTTGTATTGCTGGGAGGCAAGTTTGGAGAATATGATCTGGACAAGCTCAAGCGTATAGCGGTACCTCTGGAACTGATTCATTCTGCCTCTCTCGTTCACGACGATGTGATTGACGATGCGGAAATGAGACGCGGTCAACCCACCGTGAAGTCCAAATGGGACAATCGGGTGGCTATGTACACCGGAGA
>NZ_WUDQ01000304.1:0-4312 GCF_009827695.1 Paenibacillus sp. OT2-17
CTGTGCCAAAGATTCCTCCGGGCCTTACGACTATAATATGACGACCCGTCTGATTGAGCTGGCCAAAGAGCTGAATATTCCGTATGCTGTAGATATTTATCCGCACTACGGTTCGGACGCTTCGGCTGCACTAAGAGCAGGTAATAACATCCGGGCTGCGTTGATCGGCCCTGGCGTACACGCCTCCCATGCAATGGAGCGCACGCACCAGCAGGCCGTGGTGAACACTGCACGTCTGCTTGCAGCTTATGTGACAGTTTAATTCGAACGATAAAAACCGACCTGTTCCGCTGGAGAATAGGTCGGTGAAGGCTTAGTGAAAGGAAATCACAGCTATGGATCTGAAAAAACTACGTTACTTTATCGCAGTAGCAGAAGAACTGCATTTTAACCGTGCTGCGAAAAAACTGAATATCACCCAACCTCCCTTGAGCCAACAAATTCAAAGCCTTGAAGAAGAGCTTGGTGTGAAGCTTTTGGAACGAACCAAAAGGCAAGTTCGACTTACGTCAGCAGGAGCGATATTTTTAGAAGAATCCAGAAACATGGTTGCTCAATTGGAAAGATCTATTAAGATCACACAGCTTGCAAGTCAGGGGAAGTTCGGACATTTATCCATCGCTTTTGTAGATTCAGCCTCTGGCAGTCTGATGGTTAATGCCTTGAAGAAATTCCGAGAGCGCTTCCCAGATGTGAAGCTTACGTTATTTGAAATGACATCTGTCCAACAACTAAAAGCCATACACGATGGCAAAGTTCATGTGGGCTTCCTGCGCAGTGCAGATCCATCTATACATATCACTTCTCGTCTTTACACCAACGAATCACTCATGGCTGTTCTTCCTCAGACACATCCGTTAGCCCACCATTCAACCTTGTCTTTACGTTCTTTAGCGGACGAATCTTTTATCCTGTCTCCGCCTCATATGGGAGCTTCTTTTCATAATCTCATACTCGACTTTTGCGGACAACATGGATTTCATCCTCAAATCGTACAGGAAGCCGTTCAAATGTATACGATCGTTAACTTGGTAGCGGCGGGTATAGGTATCTCCATTGTCCCCTCTTCCGTATCTGTCTTTCAACGCAGTGATGTCGTATTTCGTTCATTTCAAGAAGAGTCTCCGTCCATCCCACTTTATGCTGCATGGAAAACAGGTGCAAATGAAACTGTTCTGACTCATTTTCTGGAAGTGGTTGAAGAAACAGCTTGTAAAGAAGAGTTAGACATGTAAATCTCCTTGATCGTATATCTTAACCTGTTTTTCTCGGATCACGTTCAACAATACCATTTAAAACGCTATCCAATTGTCTCATGACCTGCCCATCTAGACGGACACCCGCAGCTTTTACGTTCTCTTTAACCTGCTCGGGCTTGGAAGCACCGATAATAGCTGAGGACACTTGCGGGTTTTGTAAAACCCATGCGACTGCAAGCTGGGGCAGCGTCAGTCCGCATTCTTCTGCAATCGGCTGAATTTTCTTTACTGCCAAAAGGACTTCTTTACGTAACCATTGTCCAGCCAAACGTTCGAAAAATGGTGACCCTGCTGTCGTAGAAGCTCGTGAACCCTCGGGTAACGGCTTGTCTGCTGTATATTTACCAGAAAGGATACCTTGTGCCAGAGGTGACCAAACCACCTGCCCAATCCCTTCCTGCTCACAAGCGGGAATCACTTCAGCTTCAATGACACGCCACAGCATGGAATATTGGGGCTGACTTGCCACGAAAGGGACCTTTAATTCCCTAGCCAGAGCAGCTCCTTGCTTTATCTGCTCTGCTGTCCACTCGCTTACTCCTACATACAAAACCTTCCCTTGCCGCACCAAGTCGGATAAGGCCAAAAAAGTTTCTTCAAGCGATACGGTTGGATCAAAACGGTGTGCATAATATACATCAATATAATCCGTTTGTAGGCGTCGAAGAGAAGCATGGCAGGCCTCCATGATATGTTTACGAGACAGCCCTTTATCATTCTGTCCGGTACCTGTGGGATGAAAAACCTTAGTACATAATTCAATACTTTCACGGCGTATTCCCTTTAAAGAATGACCCAAAACCGTTTCCGCCAGGGTATCCGAATACACATCAGCGGTATCAAACGTGGTAATCCCTGAGTCTAGTGCAGCCTTTACACAGGCTTGCGCTATGGTATCATCCACTTGGGCACCGTGGGTGATCCAGTTCCCCAATGCAATCTCACTTACCATCAAACCACTTTTTCCAAGTTTACGATATTCCATTTTCAATTCCTCCCCTCCATCTGCAATCCATTATACCCACTGTAATTTAATATTAGAAATATATAATTCACTCGCTTTTAATATGAAAAACGTATTAATAATTCGATGAAAAAGCAAGCCCCCACTCTGAATGGTGACTTGCTTCTGTATTTTTAAGATTTACTTTGTTCAATCTGCTCGGCTAGCTCATTCAGGTAGGTCCAGCGTTCCATTTGATGCTCCAGATGCTGTTCGGCCTTCACTTGCTCAGCCATGAGCTCCTGTAGTCGTGCTGAATCACTGAAAGACTCTTCCATCTGTCGCTGAATGTCGGCCAACTTCTGTTCGGCTTGTTCAATCAGTTCATCAATTTGCTCATATTCCCGCTGTTCCTTGAAGGTGAATTTGAGCTTGGTTTTACTTGTCTCCTTGACTGAATCAGAAGGACCCGCAGACTTAGGCGCGGAAGAGCGATTCGAGGAAGCCGTACTCGTCGAGACAGACGTATTCACAGAAGATTGAGCATTTTTACTGATCCATTCTGCATACTCGCTATAGTCCCCTACATGTACTCGTACCTGTCCATCCCCTTCAAACGCCAGTATTTTGTCCACTGTCCGATCCAGGAAATAGCGATCATGAGAAACAATAAAAACCACACCTGGGAATTCATCCAGATAATCTTCCAAAACGGAAAGGGTCTGAATATCCAGATCATTTGTTGGTTCATCCAGCAATAGCACATTCGGTGCCGACATCAGAACACGAAGCAGATACAAGCGCCGTTTTTCACCCCCGGACAGCCTGGAAATAACCGTCCATTGCGCGCTTGGTGCAAACAGGAAACGCTCCAGCATTTGTGCAGCTGTAATCGTCGAACCGTCTGCTGTACGAATCACTTCGGCTTCTTCCTTAATATATTCAATGACACGTAATGATTCGTTCATTTCCTGATGTTCCTGAGTAAAATAGCCTATCTTCACGGTCGGCCCCAGCACAACGCTGCCGGAATCGGGTTCTACACGCTGTGCAATCATTTGGAGCAGGGTGGATTTCCCACTACCGTTAGGACCTAGGATACCAACACGATCACCAGGAACCGCAATGTAGCTCAAATCCTGTATCAGCTTACGGGAATCTACCGATTTGGACAGATGCTCGATCTCCAATATTTTTTTACCCAGACGTGTGGAGGCGACAGACATATCTACAGCTCCAGAACGAGCTTCCGGTTGCTGATCCCTAAGCTGCTCATATCGGTCAATACGCGCTTTCTGCTTGGTGGAACGGGCCTTTGCTCCACGACGAATCCAGGCCAGCTCATTACGCAGCAGGTTCTTCCTTTTTTGTTCCGTAGACGCTTCCCGCTCCTCACGTTCTGCCTTCAGCTCCAGAAAACGGGTATAGTTAGCCTCATAACGGAAAAGGCGGCCATGATCCAGCTCCAACATGACATTTGCAACTCTATCCAGAAAATAGCGATCATGCGTGATCATTAACAACGCACCACGTCTTTTTTGCAAATACTGCTCCAACCATTCAACAGACTCATTATCAATATGGTTTGTAGGCTCGTCCAGAATGAGCAACTCGCAGGGTTGGATCAAAGCCGCCGCCAAAGCCACCCGCTTACGCTGCCCGCCGGATAGAACACCCATACGAGACTCAAACTGGGTGATCCCCAGTCGGGTAAGTATATTTTTGGCCTCACTCTCCAGCTGCCATGCCTGGAACGTATCCATTTGCTGACTTGCTCGCAATAGACGATTTTGAAGCTCCTCGCTACCCGGATTTAATTCCAACAACTCCATGATTTCCGTATATTCACGGACCGCCTTCATCTCAGGCTGGTTGCCATGAAAAATATGCTGGAGCACCTTCATTTCGGGATCAAACTCCGGATTTTGTGCTAGATACTGAATTCGCACATCGTTGTTCACTGCAATATTGCCATCATCTGGCGGCTCTAAGCCAGAAATTACACGTAAAAACGTTGATTTGCCGGTACCATTTACACCGACGACCCCTATTTTGTCACGTTCATCCATACCAAAGGAAGCATCCTCAAACAACATTTTCTCGCCATAGC
>NZ_WUDQ01000305.1:0-4295 GCF_009827695.1 Paenibacillus sp. OT2-17
AGGAGAGATGGAAATTCCCGCAGATGCCTTTTACGGTATTCACACCGCACGCGCGATGAACAATTTTGTGGTCAGTGGCAGGCCCGTGAACCAAAACTTGATCCACGCTCTTGTGTTGGTAAAAAAAGTAGCCGCTCAAGTGAATGGTGAGCAGAAACGGCTTCCTGCCCAACGGGCCTCCGCCATTGTAAATGCCTGCGACGAATTACTCGCCGGGAGGCACCAACATATGTTTACCGTGGATGCCATACAAGGCGGTGCAGGCACCAGTACCCATATGAATGTAAATGAGGTCATTGCTAATTTGGCCATCGTACAGCTAGGAGGCAGACCAGGGCAGTATGAGATTATACATCCTCTGGATGATGTGAACTGCTGCCAGTCTACGAATGATGTCTATCCCACAGCGCTACGAATTGCAGCGATACGGCTGCTTCGACCTTTATGTGACACGATGTCTTCGTTACAGGATGCTTTACAGCACAAAGAAACGGAATATGCTGACCTGCTCAAACTAGGCCGCACTCAGCTAATGGATGCCCTGCCCATGATGGCCGGGCAGGGCTTTGGTGCCTACGCAAAGGCTATAGCGCGCGACCGCTGGCGTCTCTATAAAGCTGAAGAGCGGCTGCGGGAAATCCCTATTGGAGGCACGGCGATTGGCACAGGTATGAACGCGCCCCGCGCTTACAGCTATCGAATGGTCGAAAAGCTGGCGGATGAGACTGGTTTTGGACTGAGTCGCAGCGACCACCCGATGGACCCGATTCAAAATATGGATGTCTTTGTGGAGGTGTCTGGTCTACTCAAATCAGCCGCCGTGAATTTGTACAAAATATCTGGCGATTTTCGCCTACTGGCCTCTGGTCCTTTCGGTGGTATTGGCGAATACACGCTGCCTCCAGTTCAGGCCGGATCCTCTATTATGCCTGGCAAGGTCAATCCGGTAATAGCTGAAATGGCAGGACTAACAGCCATGCGTGTGATAGCCGAAGATGCGGCTATCACTATGGCCGCTGCCTCCGGTCAGTTGGAACTAAACGCATTCCTGCCGCTGATTGCCGAATCGCTGCTGGAATCGCTACATATTCTGAACAGCGCGGTTCGACTATTCGAGGAACGATGCGTACGCGGCCTGATCGTGCGTGAGGAACGCTGCACTACAAATCTGCGTAACTCAGCCGTGATGGCTTCTGCGCTGGTCGCGGAGCTTGGCGATGATGAAGCTGCCTCCATTGCATCTGCAGCCATTGTGCAAGGTCGCACACCAGAGGATATTGCAGAAGATCGCGGCCTACTGACCCGTTCGCGGATTGACCAATTATGCTATCCCTATACAGTAACCAAACCCGGAATTCCGGGGCAGGAAGAAGGAACTCACCATGGGAATGAATGATACCCCTCGTAGCAACCGACCACATATTGTCCTGCTCGGTCGCCGCAACGCAGGCAAATCCAGCATTCTGAACACCCTGACGGGTCAGCCCGTCGCTGTGGTATCTCCTGTAGGAGGAACGACCACGGACCCCGTTTTCAAACCGATGGAGCTGCTCCCAGCGGGTCCCATTGTTCTGGTGGATACCGCCGGACTGGACGATGAGGGTGAGGTCGGGGAGCTGCGCCGCAACAAAACGCTAGAAATACTTAATAGTACAGACTTGGCCTTGCTCGTTATCGACGCCACCGTTGGAGTCGGACCATTCGAGCATGAGCTACTCGAAAAGCTCCGCACCAAAAAGATTCCTGTTATTGGGGTATTGAATAAGATAGATACCCTTACTGAATCAGATAAAACGGCTACAAAGCTGGCAACTGAACTGGATCTCACCCTGATTCCTTTCAGTGCATCTTTGCTCCAGGGAGACACGGAACTGAAAAAATCTATCACTAATACACTCCCCCAAAATGAGGATCGTTTCCGTATCGTCGGTGACCTGTTGTCACCCGGCGATGTTGTTGTGCTGGTCGTTCCCATCGACAAAGCTGCACCAAAAGGCCGTTTGATCCTGCCACAGCAGCAAACAATCCGCGATACACTAGAGAGCGATGCCATCGCCGTAGTGACCAAAGAACATGAACTACGATTGACGCTGGAGAGATTGGGACGTAAGCCTCGCTTGGTCATTACCGATTCACAGGTTTTTATGAAAGTAGCGGCCGACACGCCCAAGGATGTACCTCTCACATCTTTTTCCATCCTGTTTGCCCGTCATAAAGGCGATCTGGACGAACTGGTACGAGGTGCAAGAGCCATTGATCGCCTCAAGGATGGAGACCGTGTACTCATTGCCGAAGCCTGCACTCACCAATGCCAATCTGACGATATTGGTCGAGTGAAAATTCCCCGCTGGCTCCGCCAAACGATAGGCAAACGTCTCATCATCGAGCATGCATCCGGCTCCAGCTTCCCTGATGATCTGAGCGAATATGCACTGGTTATTCATTGCGGTGCATGCATGCTCAATCGGCGTACGATGCTTCATCGAATGTCGGAAACGAAAGCTGCCGGAGTGCCGATTGTGAACTATGGTATTTTCATCGCTTATGTACAGGGGGTCTTTCCCCGTGCTATTGAATGCTTCCCATCTGCTATGCTGGCATGGGAGCAAGCTGTAGAAGCCGGCAGTTATTCCTAAAAGACCTTATCTCGTCATTAATATTTTTTTCCAGATACACAAAAGCAGTCGCGCTGATTCCAACGCGACTGCTTTTTATTTTCAAGTTCGATTATAAATCATGAGAATTTTCATAACGTGAAATGATACTACGAATAATATAAATTGCTAAAAATACAAATCACGCTCGCCTGCTTCCAGTCGTTCCAGTCTGTCAAGCGTCAAACGGCGCGTCGATTCACGTGGTATACGCTCCAGATTCTCTCGCAGAGCGGCAGCTCCCAGTTCACGCGCCTCCTCATCCCCATAATCCAGTAGATATTCTTGGAAGGTCAACAGCGAATTCGGCTGACACACATTATGAATTTGTCCTGATTTGGCAAGTTCCATGAAACGATCTCCAGTTCGCCCCTCGCGGTAGCAAGCTGTGCAGTAGCTCGGCATATATCCGCCACGGCACAGACTTTTAATAATTTCCGATGGTGAGCGATGATCCCCTACCTCAAATTGAGGCTTATCATCAGTTTCCTGTTTTGCATATGCCCCTACGCCTGTAGCTGAACCTGCACTAATCTGCGACACGCCTAGACCAATGACGCGGTCCCTATATTCCGGCTCCTCGCGTGTGGACAGGATCATACCAGCATAAGGGACAGCCAGTCGAAGAACGGATACAATTTTCATAAAATCCTCATCGTTGACCAGGTACGGATATCGCTCCAGGTCTACATTTTCAGCCGGACGCAATCGTGGAACTGAAACCGTATGAGGGCCACACCCAAAGGCTTCTTCCAAGTGCTCGGCATGTTTCAGCATCGCTACGGTTTCATAACGGAAATCATACAGACCGTACAACACACCGATCCCCACATCATCTATACCCGCACGCATGGCTCTGTCCATTGCGGTGGTGTGCCAATCAAAGTCCCGCTTTGGTCCCTGTAAGTGAAATTTACGATAGCTTTCCCGATGATACGTTTCCTGAAATAAAATATACGTACCAATGCCTACCTCTGCCAGCTTCCGATAGTCCTCCTCGGTTGTGGATGCAATATTCACATTGATCCGTCGAATGCTGCCGTTATCTACCTTGACCTCATAGATCTGGCGCAGACAATCGACGATATAGTCAATGGGACAATGGACTGGGTCTTCCCCCGCTTCCAGCACGAGCCGCTTGTGTCCCAGTTCTTGAAGCACTCTAACCTCCTCTACCAATTCCTCCGGTGTCAGACGGCTACGAGTAAAGCTGTCATTGGTATGTTTATAACCACAATATTCGCAGTTATTCACGCAGTGGTTGCTTACATATAAAGGGGCGAACAGTACAATTCGGTTGCCATAAATTTGTTCTTTGACTGCCCTCGAAGATTTGAACATCTCTTCCAATAATTCAGGATCATCCACATGCAAAAGAGCCGCCGCTTCACTCGCACTCAGTCCCCGGCAGGCTCTCCCCTTTTCTAAAATTTCTAAAATACGGTGTCGATCTGTTGCCTCTTGTTTCCCCTGCTCCACTGCTGCCATAATCTCTGCTTCATTAATAAAATCCGCCGACACTTTCTCCCGTACTCCACTCACGTATACCCATCTCCTTATTTATGGTTACTGCAATGTTTCCGTTATGGCCTCACAAAGTTTCCTGTCTCATAAGCTGTCGTTGCACCCTCAAACTATCGC
>NZ_WUDQ01000306.1:0-4280 GCF_009827695.1 Paenibacillus sp. OT2-17
TTACAATTTATCCGTATTTCTTTCGGAAGAGCAACCACCATCGAGGAATAGAATGTACTGGTAGATATTTTGACAGACCTGACGCATCGACAAGAAAGGAGCTTATCCCGTTGACTGAATCTTTAAAGCGGTCAGGTACGGATCGCCGCGAGCAGCTGCTGTTGTGGCTGAAGAGCGAATCACCGCTGACCGGGAGCGAACTGGCACGCAGATCCTCCGTTTCCAGACAAGTAATTGTACAGGATATTTCCCTGTTAAAAGCAAGCCAAGAGCCTATCCTTGCAACGAGTCAAGGATACATTTATATGGAGCCTGCGGGTCAGACAGCCCCCTTAGCCTCACGTATTATTGTGTGTAAACATCGACCTGAACAGACAGAAGAGGAACTAAAGCTGATTGTGGACTACGGTGTAAGTGTGCAGGATGTTATTGTTGAGCATCCGGTATACGGGGATCTAACTGCTCCGATACGGGTTGGAACTCGCAAGGAAGTGGACGATTTTATCCGTAAAATCAGTTCCACCCAGGCCACTTATTTGTCCCAGCTGACGGGAGGCATCCACCTGCATACCTTGAATGCCTCGGATGAAGATAAAATTAACGATGCCTGCGCTGCATTGGAGCAAGCAGGCTTCCTAATGACGGACTAACTTAGTGCGCTATAGCGGAGTAAAGAAAATCCTGTCCAGTATGTGGAGTGCAACTGTGCTCCACATGGACGGTATGTAAGTAGCGAGAAATAAAAAAATCCCGGCCCCCTCATATAAGGGAATCGGGAATGAACTATGTGAGCTTAATTTCAAGCAACTCATATTTGATTACAGCCATGGGTGCATCCACATGAATGATACTGCCCACTTCTTTCCCCAAAAGTGCCTTGCCTAAAGGACTCTCATAGGAAATTTTGTTATCCAGAACATCCGCCTCAGCAGGACTTACAATTTTGTATTCCATCTTCTCCGAAAATTCGATGTCATTCAGAATGACAGTCGATCCGATACTAACGGTTCTAAGGTCTAAATTACTCTCGTCCACGACCCGGGCTTTGGTCAGCATCTTCTCCAATATGAGAATGCGGGTTTCCATAAATGCTTGGTCGTCCTTGGCTGAGTGATACTCACTATTTTCCTTCAAATCACCGTAGCTGATAGCCAACTTAAGCCGTTCGGCTAGCTCCTTACGTTTTACGGTCTTCAGTTCCTTAAGCTCATCCTCTAGCTTGGCCAATCCCTCTTTAGTTAACAATACTTCTTCATTCGACATATTTTATCTACAACTCCTATTTCAGCATTTGCTTAATTCCAATTCAACGCTCAAAAATACAATAAACGAACTAAACCGTTTCGGTCTAAACATTGCTGATTGGAAACGCTCTTGGGATGTATGCAAATTGCTCATTTGGCTTGCTTTATTGTAGTTTACTCTAAATCGGACCAACATGCGAAATAAATTACTGATAATAGTAGCCAACTACCTTCAGCCAGGGTGATTCTTATAGTAACCAATGCTCTCTTATTCGCATATCGTATGATCATAACGTATATTGATGAGCACATGCAGTGCCGCTGTCCTTGTCCCGAATTTTGTGAAAACCAGGCAGGAGCAGTATATGGCGGGAGGAAGATTCAATGGCTTCCTTAGGAAAGAATGGTAATGGGAATGGGAATCGTAAATCCAAATCCCCCCCCAACGGTCAAAAGAAAAATGGATTAAACAGTAATTCGGCTATCTTTTCTGCTCTTCAAGGGAAAAATGTGGAGGTCTTAGTGGCAGCCCTCCTACTAACGGGAAAACTAAACGTCGATTCCGTGACTTTATACAGACAAGCAACATTATTTTTAGGCCTCACTGGAAAATACAAAACATTAGCATCTACTCCTTCCAATGTCGATAATATGGTGAAATTTTTAAATGATAATGGAAATATGACACTTGATCAAGTAATACAGGCCTTTTCACAGAAAGTAAAAAATTAACAAGTGGCGAAAGGAGATACTTGTGGTGAGTGAGTTTGATGGAGAATATTTTGCAGAGGTTGTCATTATTGTGATACTAGTTGCCTTGTTCTTCTATGGCTCCTCAGATATAGAGGGACTGTCTGCTCAACCAACACAATCCTAAAATGATAGTACCCGCTGCGGGTACTTTTTTCATGCTTCTCTCTTATATAAATACAGCTCGACAGAACACCATAGTGGCAGACATATCGTAAAAATAAAATAGAGCATCTATAGACTCTCGAAGGTCAATAGATGCTCTTGCTTTTTAACGATCCATCATTTTTACTTAACGTTCCTTCACTTCCACGCTTATCGTTTGACTAGAAACTTCTCCTGAAGCATTGACTAACTCGGCCCGATACTCGTATGTACCCGGCTTTTGATTTTGGATGTTGGTGACTGCACTTTGGGCCTGCGGGCTTTGGCTTGGAAGATCCTGGGCGTCGATCAGTTCTCCATTTTCATATAAGTTGTATTTTGTCGCATTCGTGCCCCACCACATGTTCATTGTAAGGGTGTAGGTGCCGTCACCGTCCCAATTGTCATGAGACAGCACTGGAATGCCAGGGGATGCATCGGTCACTTCGACAGTTAATGGGTCGCTGGTCGTTTTACCAGAAGCGTTGATCAGTTCTGCAGTATACGTGTAGGTACCATTGGTCTTGCCTGTAACAGGAATGACTGCATGCTGTCCTCCAGGGGAAGCAGCTTGCAATGATTCGGTGCCAATCAGCTTGTCGTTTTCATACAACTTGAGTTCATCACCATTCGTACCCCACCACAGATTCATGGTGATGTTGTAGTTGCCATCCTTCAGTCCAGTGTCCTGCCCGTTATCATGCGACAGCTCAGGTTTTCCCGGCACTTCACCTACAGCAGTCTTTTCGACTCTCACGGTTACAGGATTGGATACCACTGTTTGACCGTCCAAGGTGACGCTGGCTGTAATCTCCGCGCTTCCCTCTTTTAGGGCCTTAAGTTCTCCATACGTATCCAGCGAAACAGATTCATGACTGCTGATATACTGAACAGAAGCGCGGCTTAAATCAGCTTCGCTGCCATCTGTCAGCGTACCCTTGAGATGTGTCGCTGCCGTATCCCCAATGTTGAGGGTCGTTTGATCCAGTGAAAGCTCTACTTCCTGCAATGCTGCGCCTGTCTGAGCTGAAAAATCATCCAGTCCACGCGGTTTTAACTGATAATTCCCTTTGAAAATCGCCGAAATTCCCTTCAGCTTCACTTGCTGTCCTTCTTGATATGGAAAAGATGTCCGTGTTAAGCCTGTACGTGCATCGACGCGCACATGGTGACTTACTTCACCAGATACTGCATCAAATTCAAACGAACCTACGGGAGTCGCGTCCATCACATTACGAATCATTGCCGTAGGAAGCTCAACCAACTGTCCTTGGTTCGCATCACTGAGTTCGGTGACTTGTACAGCTTCCGTAAGTTGTCCTTCTCCCGTTTTTTCAATTGCCACTGGATCGGTTAACTCCAGCTCACTATTATACAGTGCCAAGCTTGCTGTAAGCTTTACTCGATCACCTTGGTGAAAGCCGCTTTGGTTCTGATATACATAAATCCCACCACTTTCATCCTGCATGTAAAAGGCTTGACCGCCGAATGCACCTGGTTCTGTCGTCACAACACCCTCTAAGGTCACGACTTTGCCAGCCGGGAGACTCCGTGCTTCTGCGACACTGATACGAGCTGGAACCGTATTGCCTTCCTCAGGCAACGGCTGGGCCGGGACATCAGCCAGCACGACGGATTGGGTCAGCAGATTGCTGCCGTTTTGCCTCAGTCTAAGATTAGCTGAACCACTGGTTCCCGGCTTGATCCGCACCGTCAAGTCCTTATAGGCATGCCCTTTGCCGTTGGACTCCAAACTAAATGTTCCGCTATAGCCGTAAGAGGTTGGCCAGCTTCCATCCGGATTTTGAATCTGGGCTACTTGATTGCCGCCTGCAACATAAATACCTGTGCTGAATCCGCTAATCGTGCTGTTAGGAGCCAGTTGGTCGGCAGTAACCCGAATTTGAAAAGGCTGTGCATTGGGCAGCTGCTCTTGACGAACAATGCTGTACACGGGTTGCGCACTGGCTGTAGATCCGCCATAGGACCCTGCTTTGAATGTTCGCTGATCCCACCATTTGTAGCCGGCTGCGGGAGCGGACCAAGGCTCGGCTTGTGGTTCCGTGGAAGTCTGTGGCTCTTCAAAAGGCAGTAATGCCGTCGGCTGGTCCAGCTGTAAGCTTTTCACTTCCGTCAGGCTGG
>NZ_WUDQ01000307.1:0-4258 GCF_009827695.1 Paenibacillus sp. OT2-17
GTTGGCTTGTATTTGGGCAAGTGATGCAGGGGCATATTTTGTAGGCAAAATGGCAGGGAAGACGAAACTATGGCCTGCGATTAGTCCAAACAAAACGGTCGAAGGATCCATTGGCGGCATTGTTTTAGCGTTGGTTATAGCTCTAGTATTCGCTGGATTGTCAGGTGGACTGCTGCCATGGGGCAAAGCCATCGGCATCGGTTTGTCATGTGCAGTTGTGGGACAACTGGGCGATTTGGTACAATCTGCATACAAACGAGTGTACGGCATTAAAGATTCCGGTAATCTGCTGCCAGGGCACGGTGGTATACTAGACCGCTGCGACAGCTGGATTGTCGTTTTTCCATTTGTACATATGCTGTTGCTGCTTCCATGAGTCTGTTGATTACAGTTTATGCTCAGGCTGAATCTCTATGTTGCTCACTCTGCGTTATTAGAAGGATGGAACCAGTAGCATAGCTGCCTGAATAACAAACAATGAGCTCCTGGCTAAAAGTGATTTTCAGGATAGGAAGGTGCATCATGAAAAGAATTACGGTACTTGGTTCAACCGGATCTATTGGAACTCAAACGCTGGATGTAGTGTCCATGCACCCGGATCAGTTTACTGTTGAGGCTTTAGCAGGTGGTTCTAATATAAAGTTACTTGCTGAGCAGGCGCATCTCTATAAACCCAAAAAGGTGTCTGTGGGTACTCGGCAGTTGACGGATGAAATTCGTCCTTTACTGCCTTCTGGAATGGAACTGTATTGGGGAAATGAGGGACTCGTTGAGCTTGCTGCGAACACAGAGGCGGATATGGTTGTGACGGCTGTAATGGGCAGTGTCGGATTGCACTCCACGCTGGCCGCGATTGAGGCTGGAAAACAGATCGGTTTGGCCAATAAGGAAACACTGGTTACTGCTGGTCATCTGGTCACAGCGCGGGCTCGGGCGAAAGGAGTGCCGTTGCTGCCGATTGACAGTGAGCATTCAGCTATTTTCCAATGCTTGAATGGTGAGCATATGAAAGATGTGGCACATATTACCCTCACAGCATCAGGGGGCTCTTTTCGAGATTTGACAAGAGAACAGTTGCGTGAAGTTACCGTGGAAGATGCACTCAAGCATCCCAATTGGTCAATGGGGGCCAAAATTACGATTGATTCAGCAACGATGGTAAACAAGGGGCTGGAAGTCATTGAGGCGCATTGGCTATTCGGACTTGATTATGAGCAGATTCATGTGTTGCTTCATCCGGAAAGCATTATTCATTCCTATGTTGAGTTTCAGGATACAAGCATTGTTGCTCAACTTGGGAATCCGGACATGAGAGTACCCATTCAATATGCGTTGACTTACCCTGAGCGTATGAAGTCCCCGGCGAAGCCGTTGTCACTGGCTGAAGTGGGTAGACTCCATTTTAAGGAAATGGATTATAATCGTTTTCCTTGTTTAAGGCTTGCCTTCGAATGTGGTAAAATGGGTGGTACAGCACCGACCGCATTTAATGCAGCTAATGAGATTGCTGTTGCCCGTTTCCTGCGTGGAGAAATTTCTTTTCTGCATATTGAAGCTATTATTGAACGTGTGCTGGAGCGGCATGTCAATGTGGCTAATCCTGATCTTTCTGCGATTGAAGCCTGTGACGGAGAGACTCGTAGCATAGCTGCGGGGTTGTAGGCTAATGTTGGGTTAAGAAACGAAATGTGATTCTCTTGTGCGGGATTGGAGAATAATGATAATCTAGGAAGACAAACTCGATCTCATTGAAAGGGGAACGGAAACGATTGGAAACGATTCAAATAGTGTTGATGACGGTGCTCATGTTTTTCGTCATAGTGACGGTGCATGAATGGGGGCATTATTATTTTGCCAAGCGCGCCGGGATTCTGGTACGGGAGTTTGCGATCGGTTTCGGTCCGAAACTGTTTTCTTATAAAAGAAACGAGACGCGATTTACGCTGCGTTTGTTGCCGTTCGGTGGCTTTGCCCGCATGGCGGGAGAGGATCCGGAGATCAATGAAATTGAGACCGGACAAACGATTGCTGTACGCGTAACGGATGACGTCGTTAAAACCATCTATCTAGATCAACTGGATAATCGCAAGAATGTGGTACGCGGCGAAGTGTTGGATATTGATCTGGAACAGTCGTTAACTTTAAAATTGGATGTAGATGGCGAAGATCAGCAATACACAGTACACCCGCAAGCGATGATGGTAACCAAAGGACAATCCATTCAGATTGCACCAAAGGATCGGCAGTATGGGAGTAAAACAGTAGGACAGCGTGCGATGGCTATTTTTGCTGGACCACTGATGAATTTTATACTTGCCTTTATTCTGTTTAGTCTTCATATTCAGATGGTCGGCATACAAGTGGACAACCCGACCTATGTCCAAATTAGTGAAATTACAGCAGGTATGCCCGCTGCTGAAGCTGACTTGCATAAGGGAGATATCATCGAATCGGTGAATGGAATAGCCATTGGTGCAAATGTTGAAAACATGATCAAACTGATTGCGGATTCTCAAGACAAGCCGATGAAGTGGACGGTTCGCCGTGATAATAAGACCTTTGATCTTACTATTACACCTCGTGCAATGGAAGGACAAAAGGGTGGCAAGGTGGGCATTGTGCCTGAACTTCCAAAACGCCAAGCAGGTGTGGGTGAAACGTTCAAATTTGCCGGACAATCCATGGTCAGAACGACCGATATTATTTTCCAAGGATTTAGCCAGCTCATTCAACGTTTTTCTATCAACGACCTGGGAGGCCCGGTACGTACTTTTGAAGTGACGGGGCAAATTGCCAAGCAGGGGATTGAGCAGTTGACGTATTGGACTGCTATAATGAGTCTTTATCTGGGGATATTTAATTTATTGCCTATTCCGGCGCTGGATGGAAGCAGACTTGTTTTCCTTGGTGTGGAGGCGGTAAGAGGACGTCCCGTTGATCCGAGCAGGGAAGGAATGGTCCATTTCGTTGGTTTTGCTATGCTATTCCTGCTTATGATTGCGGTCACGTATAACGATATTTTACGCTTAATTAATGGTTAATTAATGGTTAATTAGAGACGGACTTATATAAAAACGGTCTGTATGGGAGGACATGCATTTCTATGTCGAATGATAAACAGTTTGTCGAGGAAATTACGCCGCAGAGCGAAGATTTTTCCCGATGGTATATTGATGTTATTAAAAAAGCAGAACTGATGGATTATTCCCCTGTTCGCGGATGTATTGTATTCCGCCCCGATGGTTTTGAAATTTGGGAGCATATCAAGGAAGCCATGGACGTGCGCTTCAGAGAAACAGGCCACCGTAATGCCTATTTTCCAATGTTCATTCCCGAAAGCTTTTTTCAAAAGGAAAAAGAGCATGTCGAAGGGTTTAATCCTGAACTGCCTTGGGTAACCGAGGCTGGTGGAGAAAAGCTGGAAGAGCGTCTTGCAATACGTCCGACTTCGGAAACCATGATAGGTCATATGTACTCTAAATGGATTCAATCCTATCGTGATCTGCCGGTGCTTATTAACCAATGGGCTAACGTAGTGCGTTGGGAAAAACGCACACTGCCTTTCTTGCGCACAAGTGAATTTTTGTGGCAAGAAGGTCACACGGCCCATGAAACAGAAGAAGAAGCACGTGAAGAAACGATGAAAATGCTGGAAGTATACCGTGAGGTTATTGAGGAAGTTCTAGCTATTCCAGTTATTACTGGACAGAAAACACCTTCTGAAAAGTTTGCAGGTGCGAAGGATACATTTTCACTGGAAGCGATGATGAAGGATGGACGGGCGGTACAAGCTGGGACTTCCCACTATATGGGAACTAATTTTGCTGTTGCATTTGACATTAAATATTTGAGCCGTGAAAACAACCTGGAATTCGCGCATACGACTTCATGGGGAACAAGTACACGTTTGATCGGCGCACTGATTATGGTCCATGGAGATGACCGTGGTCTGGCATTGCCTCCTAAAGTTGCGCCTACGCAGGTTATTATGGTTCCAATTGGACCACCTAAGAAGCGTGATGCGGTTATCGCTCGTGCAGATGAACTATTTGCTGAGTTGAAACAAGCGGGAGTGCGTGTTAAAATGGACGACCGCAGTGATGTAAGCCCAGGCTGGAAATTTAATGAATATGAAATGCGCGGTGTGCCGGTTCGTATGGAAATCGGGCCTCGTGATATGGAAAACGGCGTCTGTGTGCTCGTATCCCGTATCAGCGGTGAGAAAAAAATCGTGCAGCAGGATAATCTGGTTGAGGAA
>NZ_WUDQ01000308.1:0-4257 GCF_009827695.1 Paenibacillus sp. OT2-17
AATTCATGTTTGGTGGCGATAGCGGAGGGGTTCCACACGTACCCATCCCGAACACGACCGTTAAGCCCTCCAGCGCCGATGGTACTTGGACCGCAGGGTCCTGGGAGAGTAGGACGTCGCCAAGCAAAGATGAAAAGGATGATAATCTCATTGAGATTATCATCCTTTTTTTATGTGTTTTTAGATGGCCACCTGCTTCTAAGGTTGACAGAGGGAAGAGGCTTTGCCACACTCTAAGTGTATAATCTTTTTTATGGATGCCCAAGTATACGAGCGAGGTGACGAAGTTATGGAGATCAGACAATTACAACGTGAGGAATTTGAAGCGGCTATTGAATTATCTCAATATGCTTTTCAGTTTACAATGTCCCCGGAGGATCTGGAAAAATCCAAGAAGAAATTCAAACCAGAGCAAACATGGGGAATATTCGACGGACATGACTTGAATGCTAAACTGACTTTGTTACCGCTACAGGTATACATAAACAGTCAGGTTTTTGATATGGGGGGCATTGCTGGTGTGGCAACTTGGCCAGAAAAGCGTCGCGGAGGCATGGTGTCACGTTTGTTGACGCATGCGCTTGAAGAAATGAAGTCTGCGGGACAAAGCCTTTCTTTTCTGCATCCATTCTCCTTTGCCTTCTATCGTAAATTTGGATGGGAAACGTATATTGAATACAAAAAGTACGTCATTCCCATTGAAAAATTCCCTACAAAACTTAAAACAGAAGGTACAGTCAAACGCGATGTCAAAGATATTTCAGAACTGGACCAAGTGTATCAAGCGTATGCATCTCGTTATAATGGCACGCTGGTACGAGATAAGGAATGGTGGCAAGAGCGGATTTTAAATGAGAACTATCGAACTGCGGTATATTACTCTGAAACAGGCGATCCTCAGGGATATGCACTATACAAAATTGAAGATAAACAGTTGAATTGTGATGAGTTGGTATATGAAAATGAGACGGCTCGTCGGGCTTTATGGACTTATTTTGCAAATCATGACTCAATGATAGCCCAAGGTAAATTTAATTACGTTCCAGCAGATGACAATCTGCCATTTTTACTCGATGATCCACGAATTCAACAGGAAACTGTGCCTTATTTTATGGGTCGTATTGTGGATGCAGCTGCTTTTATAGAAAGATACCCTTTTGAACAGATTGGAGAAGAAACAAGTTTAACCTTAAATCTGACTGATCGGTATGCTCCATGGAATGATGGATTATGGAGATTAACGATTACTACGGAGGGGCAAGGACATCTGGAGAGAGTGGATATAAGCAATTTATCTGAAAACGCCATAGTAGCTGACTTGAAACTTGGGATTCAGTCACTGACGACTCTGATGCTTGGCTACCAGCAGGCTGATGATCTGTATAAATGGGGGCGTATTGAAGGCAGCAGTGAGTCTGTGTCTGCCCTTAAACGTGTAATACCGGTAAAACAAACGTTCTTATTGGATTTTTTCTGATAAAGGCCCATTTAGTTCTTCTTAGGCTCCATCTTTCAGGGAACATAACTTGTGTGGTTATCATAATTTTCAAAACTCTTTCTGTAATGGGAAGAGTTTTTTTTATGGTATTGTATAAAACATAATTAGATTGCGAAAAATGGTATTGACCCCTTGGCAAAAATGAATAATGTGCTATAATATGAATATAGTCAAAGAAAGTCAAAGTCAATCAAACCTCGTGTGATTCTATAGAAGTACTATGCTGATGGATTGGCTGTATAAGGTAATTTTGATAGCAAAGAAGTAAATGAGGATCGAAATGATTTGCGTATAGTTAGGAGCTGACTCTTATGAACATAAGAGAAGTGTATGATTAATCGCAAATAAAGGCCACACTAGAGACAAAACGGTACAATTCCAATGGATGTAGATCAGGCAATAGCCTGAATACAGCTTAGATTCGTGACTTTACCGTTTGGTTAAGTTCAATATACGGCGGACTCTGTGGAGCGTGAAATGTACTTGAATACTTGCGTTTCCGTTAGTGGAGGATGATGAAATGCGCAATGTTTCCGATATTATTGAACAATATTTGAAGAGTATATTGCTGGAAAGTCCCCAAGGTTTAGTGGAGATTCAGCGCAACGATCTGGCTGACCGCTTTTCCTGCGTGCCGTCGCAAATTAATTATGTAATTAGCACCCGGTTTACGCTGGAAAAAGGCTATGTGGTGGAAAGTAAACGCGGTGGCGGGGGCTACATTCGT
The DNA here is from genome assembly GCF_009827695.1 of Paenibacillus sp. OT2-17. NCBI lineage: Bacteria > Bacillati > Bacillota > Bacilli > Caryophanales > Paenibacillaceae > Paenibacillus > Paenibacillus sp. OT2-17. The sequence goes on from NZ_WUDQ01000308.1 coordinate 2,226, forward strand.
ATTCAGCGAATTCAGCTGCCTGCACAGCATGCCATCCATACACATCTTCATCAGAGCATCGGGGAGGAAATAAGCCAATCGGCAGCAGAAGGTCTAATTTATCAGTTAGAGGAAGCCCATTTTTTAAGCAAAAGGGAAGCTAATTTAATGAAGGCTGCTTTATCAAGGGATACATTATTACTGAAGCTTCCCTATCGTGATCAACTGCGAGCAAGATTGCTTAAGGCTATGCTGATTTCGTTGCTGGCGACCAAATAGTGTGTGGAAAGAGACTAACGTTTGGATGTAGGGATTGGTATAAATCCTGACATTGAAGGAGGTGCTTTTATGCTGTGCCAAGAATGTAATATGCGGCCGGCAACTTTGCATTTCACCAAAATTGTGAATGGCGAAAAGACAGAGTTTCATATTTGTGAGACATGTGCCAAGGAAAAAGGGGAGATGATCCCTGGAACACCTAACGGCTTTTCGATTCATAGCTTGTTGTCGGGGATGCTGGATTTTGACTCCAGTACAAAGAGCCAGTCTCCAGGCAACAGTGGCCCGCAGAACCTGCAATGCAAGGATTGTGGCATGACCTATGCACAGTTTAGTAAGCTGGGACGTTTCGGATGCCCATCGTGCTATCAATATTTTGATAGTCGTCTGGACCCTCTGTTCAAGCGTGTGCATGGCAGTACGAATCATGTTGGTAAAGTTCCGGTTCGCACTGGAGGCCGACTGAAGGTTAAACGGCAAATTGACGATTTGAAAAAAGAGATGCAACAGCATATTGTACAGGAAGAATTTGAATCAGCTGCTGAGCTTAGGGATCAAATCAGAGAGCTTGAAAAAGAAATGACTGAAGAGTAAAGTTTGTGAAGAGTAGGAGGGATGCGTAATGCCCAATATTCGATTTACGGAGAAGCCGCTAAGTGACTGGATGCGTGGTGATGCTGCGGATTCGGAGATTGTCATTAGCAGCCGGGTGAGAATTGCGCGTAACTTGCAGCATCTGCCTTTTCCCATGCTTGCTACCAATCAGCAGTCGGAAGAAGCACTTCAACGCTTGACGGATATCCTTCAGTATGATGATTTAGGCGGTTTTGGTACTTTTCATACGTTGAAAATATCCGAGTTGGATGAGATCGACAAGCAGGTGCTGGTTGAGAAGCATTTGATTAGTCCAAATTTGGCGAACGAATCTCGTAACGGTGCTGTTTTAATTAGCGATGATGAATCGGTTAGTGTTATGATAAACGAAGAGGATCATCTGCGTATCCAGTGCTTATATCCGGGATGTCAGGTTAGGGAAGCTTGGGAACGCGCTATGATTATTGATGATGCATTTGAAGCGCATGTTGATTATGCATTTGATGATCGGAGAGGTTTTCTGACCAGTTGTCCGACGAATGTTGGCACAGGTATGAGAGCTTCGGTGATGATGCATTTGCCTGCATTAGTTATGACTCATCAAATCAATCGTATATTGTCTGCTGTTTCACAGGTAGGTCTTACAGTTCGTGGCATTTACGGTGAAGGCAGCGAAGCGGTCGGAAATTTGTTTCAGGTATCTAATCAGATTACACTGGGACAAACCGAAGCGGAGATTATTGAGAATCTACATGGCGTGGTGCTACAAATTATTGAGCACGAGCGTTCTGCCAGAGAAAGGCTAATGAATGAATCTATGCTGCGAATTACAGATCGGGTGATGCGTTCATTCGGTACTTTGTCATATGCAGCAGTATTGGATTCCAAGGAGGCTGCACAGCGGCTATCCGATGTACGTCTTGGCGTAGATTTAGGGATTTTGGAGCGTCCTTCCACCGCAGCGATGAATGAGCTGAATGTGATGACACAACCCGGGTTCCTTCAAAAAAGCTTTGGGGATAAAATGAATACCGAAGAGCGCGATATGTACCGGGCGAAGCTGATCCGGCAAAAATTAGGCACAACCCTTTAATATATAGAATGATCTGAAATACACACTGTGGAGGTGCAGGATATATGATGTTTGGAAGATTTACGGAACGTGCACAGACAGTGCTTG
>NZ_WUDQ01000309.1:0-4253 GCF_009827695.1 Paenibacillus sp. OT2-17
CCAAGTTGTCCCGTGCGGACATGGAAAAACTGGCTACAAAAGCTCTGGACATGCAAACAGCAGAACAGGTTGTTGAATTGGTTCAAAGCATCGAAGGTTAAGGAAGGGTATTACATTTCAAAGGTTATATCTTTTTCCAACAAAAAAATTGCTGTGTACATACAGCAGCCGGTATCTAATAGATACCGGCTTTTTTGCATGCTTTAAGTAGAATTTGTTTTTAACTGCATGAGCAATTCAGTACAGGTTTGCGAGCTGCGGTAGTTTCGTCCAATCGTGTGACTGGAGTAGTATATGGTGCATTGAGCACCAGCTCAGGGTTCTCTTCTGCTTCCCGCGCAATATGAATCATAGTGTCAACAAAAGCATCAAGTGTCTCCTTACTTTCCGTCTCCGTGGGCTCGATCATGATGCACTCCTCTACATTCAGAGGGAAGTAAATTGTAGGCGGATGGTAGCCGAAATCAAGCAGCCGTTTGGCTACATCAAGCGTACGCACTCCAAATTTTTTCAAGCCTCGCCCTGACATGACAAATTCGTGTTTGCAATGTCCAGGGTAGGGCAGGTCAAAATGTGGAGCGAGCCGATGCATCATGTAATTGGCATTGAGCACAGCGCATTCCGATACACGCTTTAAGCCGTCAGGACCGTAGCTACGGATATAGGCATAGGCACGAACGAGAATACCGAAGTTGCCGTAAAAGGCTTTTACCCGTCCAATAGAATCTCCCTGTTCCCGGTCCCAGTGGTACACCCCCTGCGGATCCCGTACGACAAGCGGCTTGGGCAAATAAGGGATGAGCCGTTGCTTTACGCCGACAGGCCCAGCGCCGGGGCCACCGCCGCCGTGCGGGGTACTCATCGTTTTGTGCAAATTGAGATGCACTACATCGAAGCCCATATCTCCGGGACGGGTAATCCCCATGATGGCGTTGGAGTTTGCCCCGTCATAGTAAACCAGACCACCCGCTTCATGCACGATGGCAGCAATGTCAGTGATTTGCTTCTCGAACAGCCCAAGCGTGTTCGGATTGGTCAGCATGAGCGCCGCGGTGTCGTTGCCTACGGCTTGACGTAACGCATCCAGATCCACCAGCCCCTCAGGGGTGGAGGGAAGGGTGACTGTTTCGAAGCCCGCGACGGTTGCGCTGGCGGGGTTCGTTCCGTGCGAGGAATCCGGCACGAGCACCTTGGTACGTCGCTCACCACGTGCTTCGTGGTATGAGCGAATCATCATCAGCCCGGTCCATTCGCCATGGGCGCCCGCGGCGGGCTGAAGCGTGACGGCATCCATGCCAGTTAACGCAGCCAAATCATTTTGGAGCGTATACAGCAGCTCCATAGCACCCTGGATGCTCTCCTCGGGCTGATATGGATGGATTTTGGCGAAGCCTGTATATCGGGCGACATCCTCATTCACTTTCGGATTGTATTTCATCGTACAGGAGCCGAGCGGATAAAATCCGTTGTCCACGCCGAAATTGCGCCGGGACAAGGCAGTATAATGCCGAATAACGTCTACTTCGTATACCTCGGGTAATGCCGCAGGTTGGCTGCGCAGCGCATAATCTGGCAAAAGCTCTGCCACCGGGCGACGGGGAACGTCGCACTCGGGAAGGGAATAGGCGATGCGACCCGGACGGCTCAATTCAAAAATGAGCGCTTGATCGTGTTCCTTCAACAGCCCTTGTTTCTGATCCTGTCCGGTGTGTGTCATAGCAATCCCCCCAAGGTGTATACAAATTGGTCAATCTCTTCTTTGGTTCTTTGCTCCGTCACGGTAATCAACATGTGACCAGCAAGTTCCTCATAGTCCCGGCCCAAATCGTAGCCAGCGATAAATCCAGCAGCTAGCAGCTCGGCCTGGAGTTTGCTCATATCCGTACCCTCAGGCAGTCTAAGGGCAAACTCGTTAAAGGTCGGTGCGTTAAACGAGGCAGTTACGCCCTTCAAGCTCAGCAATTGCTCTAAAGCATAACGGCTTTTATGCAAATTTAGCTCGGCTACTTCCTTGATCCCCTGTCTACCCATGACAGACAAGTATACAGATGCAGATAAAGCTAGCAACGCTTGGTTGGAGCAAATGTTAGAGGTGGCCTTTTCGCGGCGGATATGCTGTTCCCGCGCTTGCAAGGTCAGCACGAAGCCGCGTTTACCGTTGCGGTCTGTGGTCTGACCCACAATACGGCCGGGGATACGGCGCATATGTGCCTGAGAAACGGCAAAGTATCCACAGGTCGGACCGCCGAGAGAAGAGGAGATGCCAAGTGGCTGCGCGTCTCCTACCACAATATCCGCGCCCTGTTTGCCGGGTGTTTCCAGCAAGCCAAGTGCCAGTGGATTGGCACTGACGACCAAAAGACCTTTGTGCGCATGGATGAGGTCAGCCATCGGCTTCAGGTTTTCCACGGCTCCGAAAAAGTTGGGGCTTTGGACCAAAACAGCCGCGGTCTGTTCCGATACGGCTGCCGCTAGCGCATCAGCATCCGTTACGCCGTCCGAACAGCCGATCTCCACGATGTCCAAATCAAATCCGCGTGCATAGGCTGCCAATACCTGACGTGCCTCCGGATGGACGGACCTTGATACGATAAGCTGTTTACGGCGGGTAGCTGCGGCGGACAGTGAGCCCGCTTCCGCCAGTGCAGTCGCTCCGTCGTACATGCTGGCATTAGCTACAGCCATGCCCGTCAATTCGCAAATATACGACTGAAACTCGAAAATGGCTTGTAGCTCGCCTTGGCTTACTTCCGGCTGATAGGGGGTGTAGGCTGTATAGAATTCCGAGCGTGAAGTGATGTGCTGGATGACGGACGGAATATGATGATCATAAATTCCTGCGCCAAGGAAGCTGGCATGTGTGTCTGTATTGGCGTTGTGTCCGGCCAGCTCGGCCAAGTGGCGGGTTAAGGCTTTCTCATCGAGTCGAGAAGAGAGAGGGAGTTCCCCTTGATATCGAATGGCCTCTGGAATGTCACTGAATAAATCATCAATAGATGATACACCCACCACACGCAGCATTTCGGTTTGATCCTGTTCAGTCATAGGGAGATAACGATGCTGCTTCATAGGTTCTGACTCCTTTCGAAAAGCAAGATTTTAGATCGTAAATTAGCTAATAAAAAAGTGTGTGAGATGAAAAACCCAGAAGTTCATATCTGACATATTTGCTTTATAGAAATAAAAAGAGTTTAAGATCAGCGCGGGCGTTTATAAAAGGGTGCTGCCACCACCTCGGCACGCAGGCGTTTGCCACGAATCTCAACCTCCAACGGTGTGGAGAGGGCGCTAAAACGACTGTCCACCAAGGCGAGGCCCAGATTACGCTTCAAGGTGGGCGACTGAGTCCCCGTTGTGACCTCACCAATGTGTTGTCCTTCTGCGAATACCGGGTAATGGGCGCGTGGGATACCGCGATCAATCATTTCCAGCCCGATCAATTTGCGAGGAATCCCTTGTTCTTTCTGACGTTGCAGTGCTTCTCTACCGATAAAATCTCCTTTATTCAGCTTGACGAAGAACCCTAGACCGGCTTCGAGTGGTGAAATCGTGGCAGATAACTCCTGACCGTACAGCGGCAATCGTGCCTCAAAGCGTAGGGTATCCCGAGCACCAAGTCCAGCGGGAATCAGCCCATACGACTCACCGGAACGAAGCAAACCCTCCCATACAGCTGGTGCTTCTGCAGCAGGTATATAAAATTCAAAACCGTCTTCGCCCGTATATCCGGTTCGTGAGACCAGTGCTTTTGCTCCGAACAATGGCACGTTCTCATGGAAGCGGAAAGATGCCAGATTCGTAATGTCCGTATCTGCCACGGCTGCGGCAATACGTGCTGCTTCCGGTCCTTGCAACGCCAGCAATGCTATCGCATCAGACACATTCTCCATGTGAACGGATGTAGGCATATGACGAATTAGCCAATCCCAATCCTTATCGATGTTGGAGGCGTTCACAACGAGCATGTAGTGCTCCGGTCCTTTGCAGTAAACAAGTAGGTCGTCTACTACCCCTCCATCGGGGTAACACAGGAGTGAATATTGTGCCTGACCTGGTTCCAACTGGCTGACATCATTCGTGGTCACCCTTTGCAGAAAAGCTTCGGCCTCTTTGCCTTCAACCAAAAATTCGCCCATATGCGATACATCGAATAAACCCGCACGTTGCCGGACGGCCTCATGCTCCTTTTGAATGCCGCTAAACTGAACCGGGAGCTCCCAGCCGCCAAAGTCAATACAACGAACCCCAGACTG
>NZ_WUDQ01000030.1:0-24840 GCF_009827695.1 Paenibacillus sp. OT2-17
GTGATTTTCGTCGTCATTACCCGACTGGAGGAAGCGAAGCTGAAGAGCATCGTTGAAGATTGGGACCCACACGCTTTCGTTGCGATCGGTAACATTCACGATGTGAAGGGCGGACGCTTTAAGAAAAAAGGAATACACTAGCGCAAGGGGACAATTTCTCAGCCTAATGGCTGCGGGGTTCGTCCCCTTTTTTGTTCTTCCAAGCATGGATCAGGTTCGGTGTGCCTTGGTGCGCATATGCTTGAGGACGTCTTCTACGGGCTGGGGAGGAACCTTGTCGATCAAGTCACCTACCTGGTTTAGTCGTTCTTCAATATTCAGCAAATGGTAGTCAAGTGGTGATACATCTTGCCGTACCTCTTCCCATGTTAGCGGAGTGGAGACCGTAGCGCCGGGACGTGCCCGCGGGGTATAAGGAGCGGCCAGAGTTTTCCCCTGATAATGCTGCAAATAATCAAAATAGATGGCTGTTCCCCGATCCTTCTTTAACCGTTCGAGTGTGAACAGATGCGGGTGCTTTTCTGTCACAAACTGTCCAACTAATAGCCCGATGCTGCGAAGTTCGTCGAAGGTTATGCCTGTACGGATCGGAACGATAATTTGTACACCTGTGGCCCCGGAAGTTTTGGGGACGGAATCCAAACCAAGCGAAGCCAGTACTTCACCGACAATAGAGGCTGCCTCCATAATACGTGGCTCCACCTCTCTGGATGGATCAAGGTCAATCATCCATTCACAGGGCAGCTTGCTTCCCGCTTCATGCAGAGAGGGGTGGAATTCCAACGCAGCTTGATTACCAAGCCAGAGAAGTTGTGGCAATTTGCCGAGCACGATATATTCAATACCATCATGCAGAGCGGTTTCAATATAGTCCGGCCGAGGACGTGGGGCATTTTTCTGATAAAAAAAATCACCGTGAATCCCATGTGGCCAGCGGATGACGGTCAGCAGACGATGATGGCAATATTTGAGCAGGAAGGGAGCCAATACCGCGAGCTTGCGAAGATATAGCGCCTTAGTCACGCCTGCTTCAGGCCACAGTGGTTTATCCGGGTTGGTGATAGGAATTTCCTGACCTTCAATGGTAATAGTACCTTTAACAGCTTGTCCCATAATGCTATCCTCCTTTGGCTAACATGCAGCAAAATCTTTATTTACAGGCTGATTGTTGCACTTATAGATCTACATATGGTTTAACATGAACGTGAAGTGCTGAATTTATCCATCAAAGGGATTGACAAGATACATTATGTATCATAAATTTATAATAAAAAATACGATATGTATCTATTAAAGTGTCTTGAGCAGAGGTAGAGGAGGAGTTTGCTTGATTGAAAAGCAAGGCGGAGGGCTGGTATTCCTGTTAAGTGTCCCTCGGAGTGGAAGTTCGCTGCTTACCGCCATTTTGCAAAACCATTCCCGCCTGTTTGCCACACAGGAAATGTGGTTTCTGCTCAGTTTATATGATCTTCCTCAGTCACATGCACGGCCATATGGAGGAACAGGGATACTTCGGCAATTTTTTAAAGGTATGGTTCCCTCCGACGTATTGGAGCAGGCCTCCCGTTCGTATGCACTTGAAATATATAATGGTCTGCTTCAAGGAACTACAGCAGATATGCTTATCGACAAATCCCCGCGTTACTATACGGTGCTGGAATTTATAGACCGTTTATTCCCTGATGCCCGCAGGCTGTGGCTTATCCGGAATCCTTTAGCCATTGTGGCCTCATTCAAAAAGGTCAATCAGCTACGGAATGGACGTTTTCAACTGCTGGAGGAACTGGGGAGTCCGCATTTTAATATGAAAATGACGGATATTACGGTTGGTTTGTTCCGTTATGCTCATTATTTTGCTACACCTCATCCACTTGCATACCCGCTTAGGTATGAACAACTCGTATCCAATCCAACGATGGAGATCGAGAAGCTGTGCGGTTTTCTGGGGATCAAGTATGAGCCGGGGATGGAAAAGTACGGAGACTTTGCGGATACGCCCAAATCCAGTCTTTTTTATAGTATGGGAGCGGGTGATCCATTCGTAGGAGAGCATGAGCAGGCGCATCAGGATTCGGTACATAGCTGGCAACATTTGTTGAGTAAAACGGAAATTGAGCTGTATTGCAGAAGCATTGGGTCCCGCATGTTTAGGCAGCTTGGTTACGCGGAAGCGTTGGAGCAGGCTGAGCAGATGACTGGAGTCCGCTTTGAAGAGGAGCCGGATATAGAGCTGCTGAGTCAACGTACACAACAATTTCTCCAACAAAGCGGCTTTGAATGGAAAGCAGCTTATCGGATGCTGGAAGACCAAGATGCAGATAACAGAGAACTCGTGATAAATGCAACCTGTCATGTTGCACCTCAAGATCCGGCAAGGATGCATTTGGACCAGATCGTGAACGATCGGCGGATCCAATCACTGGAAAACAGGTTGGCACATAGCTATGAGGAGCGGAACCGTCTTATCGCTCAGCTCCAAAGCTATCAACGCCCAAATCAAGGTCTCCGATCTCGCAGCCTCTTTGCCCGTAAGCTCGGGCGCTTGGCGTCTGTAGCGTTATCAAGCATAGGAAAAGAAAAAGGGGGAAGAACGTGAGTGCGATTGCCGGAATCTATAGCTTTGGGCATGAGTCCGTAAGCACCGAAGAAGGCGGGAAAATGATGCAAGCCCTGCGAAAATATCCCGCTGACCGCGTATGCGCTTGGTGCGAAGGCTCTATTTTTTTGGGTTGTCATGCCCAGCATGTGACCCCGGAATCTGTTCATGAGCGTCTTCCCTTCTATGATGAGCTAAGAGATTTGGCAATCACGGCGGATGCGATTATTGACAATCGTTCCGAGCTGTTTGAACGGCTGGGAGTTGAGCAGGAACGGCGGCAAGATATCACGGACAGCGAGCTGATTTTGCTGGCATATGACAAATGGGGAGTGGAAGCAGTCAGTTATCTGATAGGTGATTTTGCCTTTGTCATTTGGGATGCCAAGGAACATCGATTATATGGTGCTCGAGATGTGACAGGAAATCGTACGCTGTACATCTACCAACATGACCGAGGATTCGCGTTTAGCACGGTAGTCGCTCCACTTTTGGCCCTATCCTCTCTGCGAAAAGAACTGCATGAACCGTGGCTGGCCGAATTTTTGTCCATCCGTGCCATGCAGGAATCCGTTGATATCGGAACGACCGCATACAAGCATATAAACCAGCTTCCTCCTGCACATTGGTTCACTATGGAGGAGGGGAAGCGAACCCTTCATAAATATGCATGTCTGGATAAGGTAGAGCCACTGCGGCTCAAAACAGGGGGCGAGTACATAGAAGCTTTCCGCGAGGTGTTCACACAGGCGGTCACTGCCCGACTACGGACGCATCGCGCTGTAGGGGCTGCCTTGAGCGGAGGGCTGGATTCCGGAGCGGTTGCCAGCTTTGCCGCACCATCGCTGCACTTGCAACAAAAGCCGCTGCATGCCTACAGCTATGTGTCTGTTCAAGATTTTACAGACTGGACACCGCCTACATTGCTGGCGAACGAACGAAGCTATATTCAGTCTACGGCTCGCTATGTAGGCAACATTCACGAGAATTATATGGATTTTGAGGGTAAAAGTCCGTTTTCAGAAATTGATATTTGGCTGGAACTCATGGAAGCTCCCTACAAATATTTTGAAAACTCCTTCTGGATCAGAGGTTTTTATGAAAAAGCACAGGAACACAATGTCGGTGTACTGTTAACAGGGGCACGAGGCAATTTTACCGTATCGTGGGGCCCTGCACTTGACTATTATGCCCGGCAGTTTCGTCGTTTGCACTGGTTGCAATCCTTTCAGGGATTGTGGCGGTACAGCAAACTTACGGGCAGGCGTATGTCTCATCTACTCCCTGTGATGTTGAAAAAAGCGACTTCGCTTGAATCTCGTTCATGGCTGCGGCGTAGCAATCGAAGTCCCGTTCCTTCACTGATTCACCCGGAGTTTGCCAAACGGATGCATGTAGAAGATATTCCTGTATTGAGCGGAACAGGCTGGATGAAAAACGCCGATCAGACGAGAAAAGAGAAATTTTCGAATTTGGCGATTGCTAACAAAAATGGTGTGGTCGCGACCAAACTTTCACTACGGTATGGCCTGTGGGAACGTGATCCGACCGGAGACAGCCGAGTGATTCGCTTTTGCTTATCGGTGCCTTTTGAACAGTATGTGCAAAACGGTCGGGACCGTGCCCTCATTCGTACGGCCATGCGTGATCATCTACCTGATGATGTTCGGTTGAACCAGCGGGTACGCGGTGTACAGCCTGCAGATTGGCTACATCGAATGCTTCCTTGCTGGGATACGTTTATGGGAGAGCTTCAACTGATGTGTCATGATTTACGAGCCGCCGAATATCTCAATATTGAGTTTATTAAGACGGCTATGGCGAAACTTCACCACCCCCGCCCTGAGCAGGCGTCTGATCCGAATATACGACTACTAATGCATAGCCTGATCGTGTACCGTTTTCTCTGTAGATTGAACTGATCGAACCTATCCGGTCAGACAGTTCGCCATTCGTTGGAGGGGAGGTGATGAGATGAGTAAAAAAGAATGGCAGGAACCGACGATAGAGGTGCTGGATATTAACCAGACTATGGCGGGTAAAGGCTGGAAACAGATTGACTGGGTGTCTGACCACGATGCCGATCTTCATAATCCAAGCTAACACATGGTTATACATGCAGCCGATGTTGGGCTGGAAGCAAAAAACTGGTCCGATAACGACTGAATGAACGAGAATAGCATAATCCATTGGACTCGTATTCAATACAAAGCCGTCTTTATTTCTTCGGGTTAGAGGTATTGCCCAAGAAATAAAGACGGGATTTTTAAGGACAGAGGAGTGAGTCCTATCGTGCATGACAGGAGTACAAATGTCAGTTGGACGAAATATATAGCCTTTGGACTCAGAATTGCCAGTGAGCTGAATCTGCCTGAGCTGATCCTGGCAGCACCGGAAGCAGTAGAGGATGTAGTCATTCGACAGGCTGATTTAACTGCATGGAGTGGTCAGCTGGAGCAGGCCAATTTTGTGATGCTAGATGAGCGATTTATGTTCCAAATACCAGGCACGGCCATTTATGCCGTCAGGGAAGGCAAGGAGATCGAAGTAAGCATATTCTCCGGGGCCGATCCTGACACCGTGCGGCTGTTTGTGCTGGGTACATGCATGGGTGTTCTGCTGATGCAAAGACGAATATTACCTATTCACGGAAGTGCGGTCGTCATCGGGGGGAGGGCCTACGCATTTGTGGGTGAATCGGGTACGGGCAAATCGACACTGGCTGCTGCTTTTAGGCAGGCAGGTTATCAGATGGTTAGTGATGACGTGATTGCTGTAAAAGCTACGGCTTCCTCAGCCATCGTGTATCCAGCTTATCCGCAGCAAAAGCTGGGGTTGGATAGCTTGCTCCAACTGGAGGCTTTACGGGAGAACAAGCATGCACGCAAAAGAAATAACATACGGTCCCTAACTGATGGCAATTCTGTAATGCCACAATACAGTGATCTGCGTATGCTTGCAGGTGAGCTGAATAAATATGCTGTACCCGCCGTAGATGAATTTTTTAACGATCCGCTGCTCTTAGGGGGCGTATTCGAGCTTGTGGCAGATTCTCCAATCCGTGCGTTGATGCGCGAAGGGGAGCTAGTGGCGGTTACGGAACAGCCCTTGAACGTTCTGGAGTGCTTGCATACATTACTACAACATACATATCGTAGGGTGATTATTCCGCGAATGGGTTTGAGTGAATGGTCGTTTGATACAGCGGCTAGGATGGCTCGTAAAGTAGAGGGCTGGCGGCTGCTGAGGGATAGTTCCGTCTTTACTGCGTCCGAGGTTGTACAACGGGTACTTGATATCATTCGTAAGGAGGAAAAGAGTTATGGCAGCCACTAATTCAGCTAAGGACCATTATCGCGTCATTTACGGTGAAGAGGTCTATGTCAGTGATATGGACGGAGAAAAAGTGATGATGAGCATTAACACTGGTAAATATTATAACTTAGGCTTCACAGGAGGACGAATCTGGGAACTGGCAGAATCCGGTCCTTCACTTGGCGATATCGTAACTGTCCTGACGAATGAATATGAGGTGGACGAGGAACAGTGCAGACAGCAGGTACATACCTTTGTGGCTGAGTTGGAGCGGGAAGGACTGTTAAAGCTTCTACGGGAGTCGGTATAACATGCGGATACAACGGCTTCTTCTCCTGTCTCCAGAGGTCAGGAAATTGTTGCCGGAAGCCTGGCTGGAGCTGGGATGGGCGAGGCTGCGCCAGCGTCGTTCTTTTGGGGATTACTCAAGGGTTTGGGGCATATGTATGGAAGAAACTCCATGGCAGTGTGATGTCAGGCAGGAGAAGTCCATTCAGCAGATTTCGCACGCTGTGGAGCTGGCAAGCCGTTATACTCCTTGGCGCAGTAGTTGTCTTGTACAAGCCGCTGCGGCGATGACGTTGCTGGGGCGCAGAAAACTGGACTGCACGCTGTATCTGGGCACAGCCAAAAATGCCGCTGGACGCTTGGCCGCACATGCATGGGTACGTAGCGGACCGATTTATGTTACGGGGAAACGGGAGATGGAAGCATTTACGGTGGTGGGGATATTCGGGAGACGTGCTGTGATGGCTACAAATACAAAAAAATGAAAGATAAAGGCAGTTCTTTGCTTTAATGCGATGAGACAAGAAGGAGAAGAATGCATGCCCACCAAGTCTGTTTTGGAACTTGCGAATTGGAATGAGGATCAAGAATTAACGTTGTTACTCTCTCTATTGGGGAAAGACGTTTCTCATTGGCAGGATAAGACTGCTGCTACCCAACTGCGTGAGATGGATTGGGTCCGCTTTTTACGTCTGACCGAGCACCATCGAGTGGTACCTACGGTGTATCTCCAACTGAAAACATTGAATCATCCGTTCGTTCCCGCAGAATTGTTGCGAAACCTTCAGGCGCAGTATCATCGAAACACGCTTCGCATGCTCCATCTTCAAGCAGAAGCCGAGCGTCTGACCAGGCTCTTCATAGCTCATGGAATTCGTGTACTTATGTTGAAGGGTCCTGCTCTGGCGCAGCAATTGTACGGGGATGTTTCTCTGCGTACCTCCAAGGATATAGATTTACTCATTGCCCCTGACGATATGGATGAGGCTGAGCATTGGATGAAGGAAGCCGGATATGCGTCCAAGAGCGGAGAAGTGCGTGTCCTTGGAAGTTGGAAATGGAAGGACCATCATGCATCCTACCTCCATCCGCAAAAACGGGTAGAGATTGAGCTGCATTGGCGGCTTCACCCGGATGGGGGTGGGGAACCCTCTTTTGACGAGCTGTGGAACTGCCGGAAAATGGGCAAAGCTGCAGGAACCAGTCGGCAGGTATTGTTGGGACCTGCCGACAACAGGACTGTGATGACGTCCTGTATGTATACGCTTGGCAGCGAGCATCAATTTCTGTACTTGAGCGCGCATGGTGCGCGTCACGGCTGGTTCAGGCTGCGCTGGCTGGTTGACATCGACAGGCTTGCGGTATGTGCTGTCGATTGGGAGGCGCTACTGCCGATGATGCGCCGCTACGGTGGCCTGCCTGCTGGCGGGCAGGCTTGGGCACTCGCCGCTGCGCTGTTGGGTACGCCGATACCGGAGCCGATGCGTCCGGCATCGGCTACCCGGCAGGCGCACAGGCTCGCGCTGAGCGCGCTGGCCTTCATGCAGGCCAGCGTTCCCGCACCGTACCCGATTGCCCACGGGCCGAGTACAGGTAGGCTTGCTCCATCAGAGCTGCTGCATAGCAGAGCTTTGGCGGAGCAAGCGGAGGCCGCCCCTCCGGATGGCGGTGCTTCGGTATGCGGTACCTGTGGCGAAGCAGCCATGCTTGCCACCAGTGGCGTTACTAGCATCACGGAAGATGCCAGTAACGCCGATCATAGCCCGATGAGCACTGCTACCAGTTGTGCCCCCATTACTCCAGCTGTCGCCTCCAGCCAAGTCATGACCAGAAACACGGCGGCTGCCCATCAGCCGGTCAGCCGCACTTACTTGCTTTCCTTAAAAGAGCCAAGACACAGACTATGGTACCTCATCAGCCGTTTGTTTCCTTCTACGGGGGATTCGGCCGTTTTTCCACTGCCTCGCCAGCTGCATTTTTTGTATATCCCTTTACGTCCATTTCTTTGGCTGAAGCGGCGATTTTCAAAGCACTGACTCGATAGAGGATTTTGCAAAAATCCAATAAGCGACTTTCAATGAACAATATATAGATCGAAATGGTCTAGTTCGTCTATATATTGCACTTTGGAGCGACTGGAATCGAATTTTTCAAAATCCTGGATAAGGAGTGTGCATTATGGTTCACCTGCGATTATATATGACAAAGCTGTATAGCGTGAACGGCGGTGCGTTATTTCTCAATATTGGATGTATGATCATTGTCAGCCTGCTGGAGGGTTTTGGCATTTATATGCTTGTTCCTATGCTGGCGGCTATCGGCGTATTTGTTGGTCATTCAGGGATACCATTTCTGTCTGGTGGATTGGAACATTTTTTGCCGTTCATTCCTAAAAGCTGGCTGTTGCCGGGGATGTTGATGGTTTTTATAGTGCTGCTTACAGGGCAGGCTTTGCTTCAGCGTTACCAATCCATCCTGAATTCGCGGATTCAGCAGCGTTTTATGCGCTCTTTGCGAATAGACGTGTACACTTCCTTTATGAAGGCGCAGTGGGCATTTTATTTGCGTCAGCGTAAATCTGATTTTAGCCATGTGATGACGACCGAGCTGGCGCGTGTCAGTCAGGGAACGAATTTGCTTCTTCAACTGACTACTGCTGTCATGTTTACGATGATCCAGATTGCGTTGGCTTTTTGGTTATCCCCCTCTTTAACCGGGCTGGTATTTCTGAGTGGATTGGGGCTGTTTGTCGTGTTCCGCCGCTCCATTCGAAATGCCAAACAATTAGGTGATCGTACCACTGAGCTGTCGCAGGTTTATTTTGCTGGGATTACGGATCACATGAACGGCATGAAAGATATTAAAAGCAATCTGTTGGAAGCGGCGAATATCCATTGGTTTCGCTCCCTGACACAACGCATGGAGGATAATACGACCCAATTTGTCCGGCAAAATGCGACCACACAGTTTTTTCATCGTACAGCGGCAGCTGTTTTTGTCGCTTGTGTCATATTTATATCGCTGCAGTGGCTGCATGTTACTCCTGAAAAACTGATTGTGCTGATTCTTATATTTTCCCGCTTATGGCCCCGATTTGCTCTTATTCAAGCGAGTCTGGAATACATCATGTCTATGATCTCCGCTTTTGAGAGTGTCACCAAGGTGCAACAGGAGTGCGAAGCTTTCACAGATCCGTCATTGATTGTATCCGCATCTGTACGGCAACCCCTGTCCCTTCGTCATGGGATCGAATGCAGCCATCTGGATTATCGCTACGATGGTGCAGCAGAGTCTGCGCTGCGTCAAATTAACTTGTTCATACCCGCTCGGGGAATGACAGCCATTGTAGGGAAATCGGGAGCAGGTAAAAGTACAATGGTCGATGTCCTGATGGGTTTTTTACGTCCAACTGGGGGGCAGATTACAATAGACGGGCTCGTTCTGGACGACGAATTGTTGCTCCAGTGGCGGCAGTCGTTTGGCTACGTGTCACAAGACCCATTTTTATTTCACGCGACTGTCCGCGAAAATTTGATGCTGGCAGATAAAGATGCTAGTGAGCAGCAGCTATGGGAGGCGTTACATTTTGCCGCCGCAGACAACTTTGTATCCAGATTGCCCGAAGGGCTGGACACAGTAATTGGAGATCGCGGGATTCGTCTGTCTGGAGGAGAACGTCAACGGCTAGTATTAGCACGGGCTGTCTTGCATCATCCTTCGGTACTTATACTAGATGAAGCGACAAGTGCGCTGGATGGTGAGCATGAAGCCGCAATTCAGGCAGCACTGGAACGGATGAAAGGTCAAATGACGTTGATCGTCATTGCTCACCGCCTGTCAACCATCAGACATGCGGATCAAATTGTCGTACTGGATCAAGGCGAGGTCATACAGCAGGGGAACTACCACCAACTGGAACAAGAGGAGCGGGGGGCGTTCAGTCAGCTACTATCGTATCAAAGCAGTGTCACCGCCACCCCTTAACCAGACTTTTCTGTAACTCAGCTTAAGTTTCTTTACGTTTGGCAGTGCTTCTTTTCTTTTTGACTGGAGTCGGAGAGATGTTCTCGCCTGCAACAGCCTGCTGTGCTGTTGGGGCCGCTGCTTTACGCGCAGGGCGTTTTTTCGCAGCAGGGCCGGGATCGGTAACGACAGGTTGCACTGCCTCGATGCTGGCCTGAAGGGCGGCCATTAAATCTACTACATTGGTCTGAGGCTGTGTTGGGGCGATTCGCACCTCTTCACCAGCCACTTTATGTTGAATGAGATCCAGAAGACGCTCGCGGTACTGATCCGTATACTTTGCTGCATCAAAAGGTGTAGATAGCTGCTCAATTAGCATTTTTGCCATGGTCAGCTCCTTCTCTTTAACCTCCTCCTGCCCCGGTAAGTTAGGCACTTGAGCAATGGGGCGAATTTCATCGGGGTAAAACATCGTCTCCACCGCCAAACATTCATCCAACACCCGAATAGCCGCCAGGCTGCTTTTAGAGCGGATGGAGATTTGGGCAATCCCGATTTTCCCGGTATCCTTCATCGCATTCATGAGCATCTTATACGCATTGGAGCCAGCTTGATCCGGGGACAGATAATACGTTTTCTGAAAGTAAATCGGATCAATTTCCTGCAAATCCACAAAATCTAAAATAACAATATTTTTATCCGCTTGTCCGCTAACTTGCTCCAGTTCCTCCTTGTCGAACATGACAAATTTTCCTTTTTCATATTCGTATCCTTTTCCAATTTCCTCCCATTCGACCTCCTTGTCACAAACGGGACACTTTCGTACATAGCTAAGTGGGCTTCCACACTCCTTGTGAATATAACGCATGGAAATGTCCTTATCCTCAGTCGCAGAAAACATTTTAACGGGCACATGAACCAGCCCAAAGCTGATCGCACCTTTCCAGACTGTATGCATTACGCCGCTCCTCCTTTTTTTTAATCCGCATTTTGTATCCTTCGATTCCAACGCTCGGCTGTGAGCATACCCATTTTTCACTTAGTATGCTTCGGAGAAAGGAATGTATGAGGTGTAAAGAAAAGAGCAAGCCAACTAATCTGCATTCTGAGGTATGACTACATCGCATAATACAATGATATGAAGTTGTTAAGTTACATTAGTTATATTAAGATAAGGGATAACCAACGATTTTGACATTTTATAAGATGGAGTGTTCATGTCATGAAGAAAAGATCATTAAACTTTATATCTTTTGGATATGGATACTCTACTGCTGTTTTTTTCTAAAATCATTTTTATTGGTGGAGTCTGCCTAAAAATGCTTAGAAGAAACGGTAGAAAAATTTAAAAATGACGAGGTCGATTAAATGAAAAATGAAAAAATAACTAGAAAAAACCCGGCAGGTATGCCGAAACCAGTAGGGAATTACACGCATATAACTAAAGTTCCCAGAAATTCAGAGCTATTCGTAACTTCGGGTCAAGTTGGAGTAGATCAGAATGGCCAATTTCCAGAAAGCTTTAACCTACAAATCAGCAATACTTTTAATAACATTAAATCAGTTTTGGACGCCGAACAATTAACCGCTGACAATATTATAAAAGTAAATGTATGGGCAACTGAGCAGATAGATTGGGATTACATGTATTCCCAATGGGAAAAGTTATTCGGGAATGATTATCCTGCAATGACTATCGGCTATCTTACTGCTCTAGGATTGCCTGAAATAAAAATTGAAATTGAAATTTGGGCAGCTAAAGCATAAAAATAATACGCACCTCATTTATGGGATGGAATCATAGATAGCCCCGGTCTTCGTGAGAAGCTGGGGCTGTTTTATGTTTAAATTCACGAAAAATGTACATCCGTCGTCGCAAGCAAACGCACTAAACGATTACCGAGCATCGCATAGTGATGAGCTATCCGCATCTGCATCCTTCGATTCCAACGCCTTGGCTGTGAGCAAATCATTTTTATGTTTCGTACAAAGGATTTGTATGAGTTGTGAATGAAGACTGCGAATTGCTTCCGCGTGCGCATGGTTACAGCAAGTTTGGTGCATAGTAAGGCATATCCGATTCAAAAGGGGGTACACAATTTATGTCCGGAAAATCCTATCCTCAGCAAATCAGGCATCGTGTGGGTCAAAGCCATATCGCCTTTCGGGGCCCAGCTGGAGGCGAACAGGATGCATTGCCGCCCGAGTTTGCTCTTTCACATGGAATCCGTCCGCCTTTTCCCGTAGCTGTGGCTCATGTGGATTTGGAGGCTGTAGTTTCAACTTCGCCTTCTCATAGCATCCCTTCATTAGACGTTGAACGGATTATAGATGAAGACTAGGTGAACTATATTTCTGAATGAATGCACACAACAACAAACAGGAGGGGAAGAATAACATGAACGTGGAACGAGCAAAAGCTATTTATGATTCATCCGAAAATATTGCCGTACAATTGGATGGTAAACCGATCTGGATTGAGCATGTAGACCAAGCAAACGGTATGGCAACGGTACAGATAGGTAGCAGACCCGGCAATACCCAAACCGTCCGTGTGGATCGTCTGGAAGAACAATAGAAGAGGGGCACCAAACCAGATTTTTCCCATAGTATGGGGTATAGCTTTAGAAAGATCTTGGACAGCTGTAGGCTTTCATCGTAGAATGCTGCTTGAATGGTCCCGCTCCAACCCTAAAAGGCTCGCAATTGCTCAATGAGCAATTAGCGAACCTTATTTGTAATAATAAATGCAGTCGAGGGAACAAGTTAAACGCCAGACAAGTTAATTTGAAGGTGGAGTTGGTTCCTTTACATGACTTTATACTGCAATGGCCTTTAAATGTGGTGAAATCATCAGTTTAGCCTCAGTTGCCAATTGAACGTCTTCCACCGATAAACCCGGCGCAATTTCCTTCAGCATCAGTCCACTACCTGGAATAACATCGATGACAGCCTTTTCGGTTACGATGGTCTTTACAACATTTACAGCGGTGAGGGGTAGTTTACATTGTTCCAGTATTTTCGGCGCTCCATTTTTGTTCACATGCTCCATGGCTACAATCACTCTCTTGGCTCCGACCACCAAATCCATGGCTCCCCCCATGCCCGGAACCTTTTTCCCTGGGATCATCCAGCTTGCAAGGTTGCCTTTCTCATCGACCTCCAGGGCGCCCAACACGGTGATATCCACATGCCCTCCACGGATGATAGAAAATGAAAGCGAACTGTCGAAAAAGCAAGCTCCTTCCATAGTTGTAACATAGTTTCCGCCTGAATCGATACAATCGAGTCTTTCTTTCCCCTGAGTCGCTTTTGGACCTACACCGAGGATTCCGTTCTCAGCCTGCAGCATAATATGAATGTCATCGGGGATATAGTCCACTACCATTGTAGGCAATCCGACACCAAGGTTGACAACTTCACCACTTTTGAATTCCTGGGCTATTCTTCGAGCAATGAATTCTCTGTTATTCATGCGTTTTCACCCACCTTTACAATTGCGTCGACAAATATTCCGGGAACGTTGACATGATTGGGGTCAATTTCACCCGTCTTTACGTATTCGTCTACCTGAGCAACTACATACTCTGCCGCTGTAGCCATAACCATATTGAAGTTACGTGAAGAGCCGTTGATGACAAGATTACCTGCTTCATCAGCCTTATGGGCTCTGATTAGCGCCACATCCGCTTTGAGCGGGAGTTCGAGCAAATATTCCCTTTCATCAATTTCTATTTTCTTTTTTCCTTCCTCTACAACGGTGCCTACACCTACAGGTGTTAAAACCCCGCCCAAACCGGCTCCTCCTGCGCGTATTTTTTCAGCGAGCGTGCCTTGCGGGAAGAGTTGGACCTCAGCTTCTTTCGTCATCAGGAGCCTTCCCGTTTCCGGATTGGAGCCGATATAGGATGCAAAAATTCGCTTTACTCTGCCACTTTTTACAAGCTTATAGATAGATAATTCCGGTGTGCCTGTGTCATTGGAAACAATCGTAAGATTGCTGGCGGGATTGGTGTCGACAAGCGCACGAACCAGCTCCTCCGGAAAGCCTCCTGCCAGAAAACCTCCGACCATCACCGTGTCTCCGTCTTTGACCTTCTTAACTGCTTCTTCAGCGGAGATTACTTTGTTATTCATGGTTCCTTCTCCTTATATATATATTTTTAGGAAAGCAACTTTATTGGAGATAATCATAGAGGACTCTTCCATATGGAAGCGTTAAATCGGCAATAAAATGTTTTCCGCCAATATAAGCTTTTACCGGCAAATCTGCCACAGGAGCGTTGACATGGGGAATCAGGCTTAACCTCGCAGGCCCTGACCAGGCGCCTTTAACCGTAATGTTTTCGAGATTATACGCTACTAACTGAGCGATTTTGGGGGTACCGTCAACATCAGGAATTAATTTCAAATTAACTTGCGTTTTTGCGATGGCTTTAGCCGTTTCTTTTTCATCAAGAATGTTATATTTGAAAGGCATAGTTCCCGTGGCCACCAGGACGTGATTATAATGCAATGTACCCGTTAGCGTCTCCGTTTCCTCCACGCTCAGGCGAGGCTTTGCCCATTTTTTTGGAAATCCCCAGACTTCACGTCCCCCCAGAATAGCAGGCGCGTTATCCAAATACATTTGGGCAACAAAATTGCAGGGTTCTCCATGAAAAGTACACGGAATGACAATACCACTTTCCTCATAGCATCCTAAACCGGAAGAATCGGGCATCTTGATCCATTCATAGGAGACCGTATTGCTTCCATCCGGCTCAAGAGGTTCTGGGACCGCCTGTCTTATCGCAGCGGGATCAGTCTCGTAGGTAATGATAAAAAATTCCCGGTTGATGAAGCGGTATGGTGGGCGCCCGTAGCTGCCGCTAGCCGCAGGCATAGATTGGAGTGAAAGTACATCTTTTTGATTCATAGCGATCTCCCTTCCTTTTAAGAGATAGTTCTAAAAGTCATCCTGAACACGCACTTTAAATGAGAGCATTTTCAACCAGCATCGCTATTCCCATTCCTGTTCCGATGCATAACGAGGCGATACCGTAGCGTGAAGATCTTCGCACCATTTCGTGAACCAACGTAGTCAATATCCTAGCACCGCTGGCACCGACAGGATGCCCGATCGCGATTGCGCCGCCATTGACATTCACTTTGTCCAGACTGACCCCTAGCTCTTTCACTACCGCTAATGCTTGTGAGGCAAATGCTTCATTAATTTCAAAAAGATCAATGGCATCGATGGATATACCTTGCTGCTTAAGAAGTGTCGAAATGGCTTTCACTGGCCCCATTCCCATATATGCAGGGTCAACGCCAACAAGTGAATAACCTTTGATATATGCCAATGGCTTTAATGCATGTTCCTTGCATTTGTCTTCCGACACTACAAGCACGGCGGCCGCGCCATCATTGATTCCTGAAGCATTTCCGGCGGTAACCGTCCCGTTCTCCTTAAACGCAGGTTTTAATTGAGAAAGTTTTTCTTGCGTTGTATTTCCTCTTATGTGTTCGTCCTCTGTGAAAGAAATAGTTTCTTTTTTGGTTTTGATCATGACCGGAACAATTTGCTCTTCAAAAAGCTTTTTGTTTTTTGCTTCTACGGCTTTTAGCTGGCTTTGATAGGCAAATTCGTCCTGTTCAAGTCTTGAAATTCCATATTTCTCGGCAACATTTTCTGCGGTAATTCCCATATGGTAATGGTTGATCGGGCACGTAAGGCCGTCGGCCACTAGGGAGTCTACCAACTCACCGTTGCCAAGTTTGTAGCCGTTTCTTGCATTCCTTAGCAGGTAAGGGGCATTCGACATGCTCTCCATGCCTCCGGCCAAGACGACGTTGCCTTGTTCAGCCAAGATTGAATTGTAAGCTAAAGCAACGGCATGAAGTCCTGAACCGCAAACCGTGTTTATCGTTGTTTCGGGTACATCAATAGGGATACCGGCTTTTAATGCCGCCTGTCTGGCAGGATTTTGTCCATTGCCCGCCTGAAGAACATTTCCCAAATAAATCTGATCAATCAAAGAAGGCTCTAATTTACTTTGCTGAAGGCATGCTGTCATCACGGTTGCTCCCAGCTCGGAAGCGCTTAGAGGCGCAAGGGTTTTGTTAAAAGAGCCGACCGCTGTTCTCAATGGGCTTACTAAAGCTACTTTTTTCATTAAAAACTCACATTCCTTTCGCTGTGTTCAAAACACAATACATCCATGATTGCACTTCAATTGGTAATTTCCGCTCTTAACCTACGAGACAGCGACTGCAAGATACATTTGCTTGCGGGCATATCATGGTGCCTAAGACAGTGAGTGTGACGGTTCGATCGCCTTCCCTCATTGGAAATTAAAACCATTTTTATCATAGTTCTAATGCAGTTTTTGCTCAATGTTCAAATATTTACATATATCTATGTACAGATGTTTATAGGGCCATATACTCCACAATAATTAGGCCATTCTAATGTTTTCTGTTAATTTCTTGATTTTTCTGAAAATCATGATCATAAATTGAATTTTCTGTTAAAAAAGAAAGTTCCAATCCATACGCGAAAAAGTTTTCCTCGCAAATATCATCTAACTCATCGCTGGGAAATAAAAAAAAGCCTCCAGAATGTTCTGAAGACGGATTTGCCTTTCAATATTCATAATCTTCGTTATATTGTGCCAGCTTGCTTCTTGTTAACGGTGTCACTTGAAAGGGCGGTTTTTTCGTATGAACAATAAAAGAAGCCGACTTGCTTGAAAGCAATCGGCTTGGAACATAAAACTTCAACAACTCACGAAAAATGTACATCCGCTGTCGCGAGTAAACGCACAAAACGATTGCCAAGCATCCCATTATGATGCGCTACAATTTGTTCACTGCTCAGCACCTTGCTATCAAATGTACTATGCGCATCTAATACGAGCACGTTGTTCTGGTATCCCAGACTATAGGCGCTTCGGCAAGTCGTGTCGAGGCAAAACTCGGTCTGCATTCCCGCGATTACGAGTTGATCGGCCCCCAGTTCCTTTAGCACATGGCCCAATTCAGTTTGGTAGAAGCTGTCCCAAGATGATTTACGGACAATTCGTTCATGAGGAAGAGGACGCACCACGTCGGCGATGGCCCAGCCTACACTGTTTTCCCGAAAATCCTCATCCGCTTCATCGGTATGCTGTACAAAAATCACCGGTGTACCTGTAGCTCTGGCTTTGTCCAAAAGCTGCTGCAAATGTGCTACAACTTCCTGTTCACGATACAGCTTCTCATCATACATGAACATAGCCTGCTGAACATCAATCATGAGTAAAACGGTTTGCCCCATCGTTTCAATCCCTCCCTGTGTGTATCATCTAACTTACAATAGCATGTCTTCATGCCTTGCGGCGACATAAGGTGAACTATATAATAAAGAACAAGTTGGAACGGTCCGATTCGGACGAAAGGTGATTAAAATATATGACAATTTCGCAGGAGCAGTTTACGTTCCGTTCTGTCTCAGAGGCACAGACCGGGTCATTGGCAGGTTTTTTGGCAGCCAAAGCGGTTCCCGGAACGGTAATTGTGCTGGATGGAGATCTGGGAGCGGGCAAAACTGCTTTTTCCAAGGCTTTTGCCGGCCATTTAGGTGTGCCGGGCATCGTAAATAGTCCAACCTTTACCCTTATTAAGGAGTACGAGGGCCGATTGCCTTTGTATCATATGGATGTGTACCGGATTTCCCAGGACGAGGCGGAGGATCTCGGGCTGGACGAATATTTTTACGGGACAGGAGTATGTCTGGTGGAATGGGGTAGTATTATACCGGATATATTGCCGGAGCAGCGGCTTCACATGTATATAGAAACAACGGATGTCGGGGAGCGCTTGATTCACCTGACCGGGTACGGCGAGCCTTATGAACAATGGTGCCGCAGTTTGCGGGAGAATGGAGTTTGAACCATGCAAAGAGAGCATACAGATGTGAATGTAAAGCCGCGTGAGCGGTTTTTGACGTTAGATACAGCGACGACCGTGATGGCGGCCGCTCTGATGAACGGAAGAGAATTGCTGGGAGAAAGCAACGTCTATGGCGAACGTAATCATTCCGTGCATGTGATTACCGAGCTGGAACGACTGCTGAATGAAGAAGGGCTGACACGAGATGATGTAGACGGTATTGCAGTTGGTGTTGGACCGGGGTCTTATACCGGTATCCGGATTGCGGTGACCGCAGCCAAAACACTCGCTTGGGCCTGGGGTATCCCGGTGACGTCCATATCCACTTTGCATGCTTTGGCGTGGGGTGGTTGGAATCGCGGCATCGAGATGAAGGGACAAGAAGATAAAAATGAGTCTGTGAATAACGGTTCGTCCGGAGCGCAGGCAGCAGACTGGATTGTGCCCGTGCTGGATGCGCGCCGTGGTCAGGTTTACACGGGGCTGTTCGACGTGAGTACAGTTGACGACGTCGAGAGTCCGCAACGGCTGGAGCCAGATGCAATCCGGTTGATGACTGCTTGGACCGATGACCTGCTGCAACGGCTGGAGGCTTTGCCCTCTGAAGAGCGTCCTCCAGTCATTTGGCTAGTCGGTGAAACGGCGGTTCACGCCGAAACAGCCGAGCGCCTGCGTGCTTGGAGCGAGCTTCGTATCGTACCTTATGAGCTGGAAGGAAGATGGGTTGGCCGCCTTGGGGCGGATAAGCTGCTTCGTCAAGAACACGACGAGCTACATACGCTGGTTCCTAATTATACCCAGCTGGCGGAGGCGGAAGCCAATCTGCTTCGCCAGCGCTGAAGAGAGCGGTGAACAACATGGCAAAGAACATACAGCGGGAAGAGAAACTTGAGTTTCGCTTGATGCAACTGAATGATATTCCCGATGTGCTGGAGATTGAGCATGAAGCGTTCACGCTACCGTGGACAGAGGAAGCATTCCGCAATGAGCTGACGATGAATCATTTCGCTAAATATATGATTATGGAACTAGACGGACAAGCCATTGGTTACGCAGGCATGTGGACGATTATGGATGAGGCCCATATTACGAATATTGCGATTCGTGAGGCTTATCGCGGACGTAAGCTTGGAGACAAGCTGTTGGATGAGCTGATGCAGACCGCCTCTTATTTAGGGATGGAACGTATGACGCTGGAGGTGCGGGTAACGAACCAGATCGCTCAAGGCTTGTATGAGAAAAAAGGCTTTAAGCCCGCAGGTGTGCGCAAAGGCTATTATTCGGATAATAACGAGGATGCTGTGATCATGTGGGCGGATCTTCCCGCGCATGGGGCATCCGGTGAACAGGAAGGAAGCGTGCAGAAGCAATGATGCAAGAGGAAAAAGCAGGTACAGGCTCCGCCTCCGGCGAGCCTTGCTATATACTGGCAGTGGAAACGAGTTGTGATGAGACGGCTGTTTCTGTCGTGAAAAATGGCACAGAGGTGCTCTCGAATCTGATTTCCAGTCAGATTGAAACACACAAAGCCTTTGGTGGTGTTGTGCCAGAGGTGGCTTCACGCAAACATGTGGAGAGCATCACCTACATGCTGGACGAGGCCATGCAAACATCAGGAATTACCCCACGCGAGATTTCGGCGGTTGCCGTGACACAAGGACCAGGACTGGTTGGTGCATTGCTGGTTGGTATTGTCGCCGCTAAGAGCGCTGCTTTGGCGTTTAGCAAGCCATTAATCGGGACGCATCATATCGCGGGACATATTTATGCCAATCAGCTGGAGCATGATATCGTATATCCGTGCATTGCTCTCGTTGTGTCAGGAGGACATACAGAGCTGGTGCTGATGGAGTCCGAAGGTCATTTTCAACTCATTGGTCGTACAAGGGATGATGCGGTTGGGGAAGCCTACGACAAAGTAGCGAGAGCCATTGGATTTCCGTATCCCGGCGGTCCGCATGTGGATCGTGTAGCTCATGAATCGGAGGAAGTGGTTACTTTGCCGCGTGCATGGTTGGAGCCGGATTCTTATGATTTTAGCTTTAGCGGTTTGAAATCTGCGGTGCTGAATGTAATTAACCAGACGAAAATGCGCGGAGAAACTGTTCATGTGGGAGCGATCGCAAGAGGCTTTCAAGAGTCGGTCGTCGAGGTGCTGGTGGAAAAGGCGATTCGTGCCATGCGTGAATACGGTGCGAAGCAGCTTCTGCTTTGTGGCGGTGTGGCTGCTAATCGCGGACTGCGTACAGCATTGCGGGAGCGCTGTGAGCGCGAAGGAATCGAGCTGCTTGTACCATCGATGAAATATTGCACAGATAATGCAGCGATGATCGGCGCTGCGGCCTACGCCAAATGGAAGCGCGGGGAATTTACCTCATTGGATATGAAGGCTGATCCAGGGCTGTCTCTGGAAGAATGGTCTGTCCAAACTTAATTGAAGAAGAATGAGCAAGACACGGCACAGTTGAGTCGTGTCTTTTTTGTTCCGCTCCATAACTATCATAAAAATATAAATTCAAGAGGATAAAATACAGGAGTTTGAGCAAATGAATGGCAGCCTCTCATTCACTCGCATTATTCGTCACAATTGTTCACGATTTTTCATGATCCATCAAAAAAATCTGGAATTTTGATATTGCCCGAATAATGATGTGATTTGTCAAGTTGTGAACAAAGTTATCCACATATACCGCTTCGAATGTGGATAACCGAGTCCGAAGCAAGCAGGCTAAGACTTTTTGGAGATAGCAAGTTGGGGGATATGTAACACCTTTAGTTCTTGTGAAAACTGTGGATAATGTGGATAAAAGGGTGGATAAATTTGGTTTTCATTTGAAAATGGCTTTTTATCAATAAAAAAATGGCCTAAAAGGCCATTTTTCAATCTCATTCATACACATAAGCTGTGGATAATCTTGTGTACAAAAATATAGAAGAGGAAAATGTGAAATTTTTAAGGCTAAGATTTTATGCAGTAGTTTTTATTCTTCTAACAGCTCTTCCCAAGAGGTATAGGTTTCAGTCAATTCCTGTTTATGGGTGTCGAGTTGTGCCTGAATATTCTGAAGTGCTGTGTAATCCTGATAAATCTCAGGCAGGGTCATTTGTTCCTCCAGCCCTAAAATTTGTTCTTCCAGCGTTTTGATCTGGTTTTCCAATGCCTCCAGCTTGCGTTGACGGCTACGTTCCTCGCTTTTGGCTTGTTTGTCTGCCGCATAGGTGGCGGCGCGTGATTTGGATGTGGTCTCGTCTGTCACGGATGCAGAGGTAGCCGATGTTTTGCCGCGTGTGGCCTGATTTGCCTCCAGAGCTTCCTGTGCAATTTCCTCTAACTCCTGTTTTTTGGCTACATAGTCATCATAATTCCCCAGGAAATGTTCTATCCCCCCAGGATGCAGCTCGATGACACGTTCCGCCATTTTGTTCAGGAAATAACGGTCATGGGAAATGAACAACAGCGTACCGTCATAGTCCATCAAAGCTGCTTCCAGCACTTCCTTGCTAAACAGATCCAGATGGTTGGTAGGCTCATCTAGAATTAATACGTTGGCTTCGCGCAGCATGAGCTTGGCCAGAGAAACGCGGGCTTTTTCCCCTCCGCTTAATGCAGCTACTTTTTTCAGTACATCGTCACCGCTAAACAGGAAATTACCCAGCACTGTACGAATACGTGCTTCTTCCATATGAGGGTATTCGCTCCACAACTCCTCCAGTACGGTATTGGCGGGGTTCAGGTTCGTCTGCTCCTGGTCATACAGACCGATTTTGATTTTTGTGCCCCAGTGGATGTAGCCAGCAGCAGGTTTAAGTGATCCGGTCAGACATTTGAGCAACGTCGATTTTCCGATCCCGTTCGGACCAATCAGTGCCACGGTATCTCCACGTTTTAAGTCGAACGATGCGTGCTGGAATAAAGGCTTTTTACCTTCATACCCCACAGAGAGGTCACGTACCTCCAGCACTTCCTTACCTGACATATGGGCTGTTTCAAAGGAAAAATGAGCCTTTTTCAAGTCTCCCATGGGCCGATCCATACGCTCCATTTTATCTAACTGCTTGCGCCGACTTTGAGCGCGTTTGGTCGTGGAAGCCCGTACGATATTACGTTGTACGAATGCTTCTAAACGGGCAATTTCTCCTTGCTGCTTTTCGTAATGTTTCAGGTTCGTTTCGTACTCGGCAGCCTTCAACTCCATGTAGCGGCTGTAGTTGCCTGTATATCGGGTAGAACGATGGCGTTCGATTTCAATAATCGTCGTTACCAGTCGGTCCAGAAAATAACGGTCATGTGATACAACCAGCAGAGAACCGGAGTAGCCGCGCAAATAGTCCTCCAACCAGGTCAGTGTTTGAATATCCAGATAGTTGGTAGGCTCATCGAGCATAAGGACATCTGGGGCGAGCAGTAGGATGCGCGCTAGCGCAAGCCGGGTTTTCTGTCCTCCGCTCAGAGTAGCTACAGGCGTCTCAGGTGCAGATGAACCAAAGCCCATGCCGTGCAGCACGCTGCGAATACGGGTCTCCATTTCATAACCACCGTGATCCTTGAACCAGTCTGAACGACGTGCATAGCGTTCCAGCAGATCTGCGTAGCGTTTTTCGTTTTGAGCATTGGCCAGGTCAGCGATGTCCTGTTCCATTTGCCGCAGTTCCCGTTCCGCTTCAATCAGGGGAGTGAACACCAGCATCATTTCCCCCCAGATAGAACGATCAGAATTCAAGCCGCTGTTTTGCGCCAGATAACCGATGCTGGTCTCCTTCGCCTTGAAAATTTGTCCACTGTCATAGGATATTTCACCAGCAATGATTTTGAGCAGGGTCGATTTGCCTGCACCGTTCACACCTACGAGTCCAATACGTTCACGTTCCAATATTTGAAGGTTAATCCCGTCCAGAACGGGCTCAATTCCATAGGATTTAGTAATTCCGGTTACTTGCAATAGCATAGCGTATCGTTCCTCCATTACATTTTGCACAGTTCTACCTGCTTTCTTCGCAGGTACCTTCCTTCCAGTTTACATGAAATTACCCACTATTGCACTGCTTTCACCCTGTAAACCCTTGAGCCGCGTGTAGTCAATTTGTATAAACAATGATAAACTTAAACGAGAAGTGAAAAAGAATGAAAAAAACTTGCAACGTACAGCACTTACTGACAAATGGGACAATAGTAACGTTTTAAAGATTATCGACGATTGTGCGGGAGGGCGGATGTGATGGATGTCTGTGATGTGAAGAACGCGCTGCGTTTGCAGCAACGGGAAGCGCGTGACTCCATGGACCCGCTGACAAGGCAGAAGGCATCGGCTGTGGCCTGTCGGCATGCAATCGAGGCATGGGAGCAGCTTAGAATAGACAGAAACGGAGATAAGCTAACATTATTTAGTTATCTCTCTTTTGGCAGCGAGATTTCGACGACTCCCCTCATTGAGCATTGCTGGTCACAGGGAGATCGTGTCCTGGCCCCAAGAGTGGATCCGGTAACCCGGACTATGGAGCTGAGGGAGATGGATCAGTACGGAGATATTGTACCCGGTATCTGGAACATCCCTGAGCCTGCTTTGACATGCAAGGAATGGTTGCCTGAAATGTGGGCGGGAATTGACTGGGTTGTTGTGCCTGGCTTGGCCTTTGATCGTCGTGGGGGCAGGATTGGTTACGGCGGAGGCTATTATGACCGCTTTACCGTACAGGTAGAGGCAGAGAAGCGTAACAACAGCCACCTAGGTCCGCTTTATGTCTCGCTGCTGCTGCCGGGACAATTGCTGACACAGGTGCCCATGGAGCCAAGGGATTTGCGAGTGGACGTGCTGTTTACTCTGGATGGACGCTTAGATTGTGATTATGCAAAATTGACAAATGATGAATGAAGTAAAGTTGGGTATGTGAAAGGAGCTGTGAGGGAGTCGTGGATTCCTTTACTCATTTTAACGAACAGGGACGGGCTCGGATGGTAGATATTTCGGGTAAAACGTCTACGATTCGTACAGCAGTTGCCGTGACTCAGATTACGATGAATCCGGCTACATTGACGGCTGTAAAAGAAGGAAGAATCGGCAAGGGTGATGTTCTTGCTGTGGCCCAGGTCGCAGGGATTCAAGGTGCGAAAAAAACGTCAGACTGGATACCGATGTGTCATCCACTGGCCCTGACAGGCGTGAACATTACTTTTTCCGATAATGGACATGATGTGCTTCATATTGAAGTTGAAGTGAAGACCGAAGGTAAAACAGGTGTAGAAATGGAAGCTTTGACAGCGGCTTCAGCCGCAGCGTTAACCGTGTATGATATGTGCAAGGCGCTGCAAAAAGATATGATCATCGGCCCTACCATGCTGCAATCCAAAACAGGTGGCAAGCATGGGGATTTTCAAAGGGAGGACCACCGGGAACCTTGACATAGACAACATTGTCGCCGAGAGGGTACTGTGATGTGATGGAGGATGCAGCGCGGCTGTTTCTGATTTTCAGAAGAGAAAGTATTCTTTCATGATAGGAGAAGGGTGATCTTATGGTGTGGAAAACGGCGATCCTAACAGCCAGTGATAAAGGGGCAAGGGGAGAGCGTGAGGATACAAGCGCACAGGTCATCCGGGAACTCATCGAAGAAGAACTGGGCGGAGAGATTGTGGAATACCGGATCGTTCCCGATGAACCGGATGAAATTATTGCAGCTTTAATCGAAATGACCGATTATTTTCATGCAGACCTGGTACTAACTACGGGCGGAACTGAGCTGGCGATCCGTGATGTGACACCCGAGGC
>NZ_WUDQ01000310.1:0-4246 GCF_009827695.1 Paenibacillus sp. OT2-17
CGGATCATGACGCTTGTTCCCCAATACATACCTATGCAGGTGGCGGGAAGCTTATGATCAATCATGGATGAAAATCTCCATACGTTTAAGGTTTAATCCAGGACCACTGCAAATCCATTTCCTGAATACATTCACGGTTATCATGTTCATCATTGGCCACCAGTGGGGTCACTGGATAGATACTCATGTCTCCTTGCTCATACGTGCGCAGTAGAGGCAACAGCTCATCTATGTTCTGGACAGACGGGTCCAACCATGAATCTATATGATCAGCTTCCAAAATAGCCGGCATACGGGTATCGAATTCACGTATATCCGTATTGGCATGAACTGTCATCATCGTACAGGTGCGTAAAGGCTCCTTACGACTATCCTGCCATACTTCATATAGCCCCGCGACCGCAAACATCTTCTGTTCCGGCAGTACCACCCGTACAGCACACATGCGTTTACCCAATTTGCGCCAATAATAAAATCCATTGCATGGAATGATACAACGTCGGGTTTCCGCCATCTTGCGATAACTCGGATTTACCCGAACCGTATTCAAGTCTGCATTGACACAATCCTTGCCCCAGTAGGGAATAAATCCCCAGCGAAATTCATCAAGTACCCGTTCTCCATCCTGATGCAGCACAATTGGAACATGCTGAGTGGGACTCATGTTATAGCGTGTTTTGTAATAATACATCACCCGTTGTATACCAAAATGATCCCTAACCTCATTCAAATCAGCCGATAACGAAAACCTTTTGCACATATGCTATTCACCCTTCCGCCTTTTTCACCTATTGTGCGGATATACAAGGAAAAATATGCATATGCAGGTTTTACAAACATCCAATAAACGACAAAACATATAGCAATATCCCCGCAGTTGTGAAGCTACGGGGATAGATACTAGCTTATATCGTTATTACTTCTTTTCTACCGCGTGACCGCCAAATTCATTGCGCAGCGCAGCAACCACTTTCCCGTTGAACGTGTCCGCATCAAGAGAACGGTAGCGCATCAGCAGGGACAAAGCAATGACTGGAGTTGCAGCCTGAATGTCCAGCGCTTCCTCAACCGTCCATTTTCCTTCACCAGAAGAGTGCATAACCCCACGGATTTCGTCCAGGTTTGCATCTTTGGAGAATGCCCGTTCAGTCAAGCCCATCAACCAAGAGCGAATAACAGAACCGTTGTTCCACACACGCGCTACTTGTTCATAATCAAAGTCAAAGCTGCTTTTTTCCAGCACTTCAAATCCTTCACCAATGGAAGCCATCATGCCGTATTCCACACCGTTATGAACCATTTTCAGAAAATGTCCGCTTCCGGATTTACCTGCATACAGATATCCGTTTTCCACTGCTGTGTCGCGGAAAATAGGCTCAACAACCGCCCAAGCTTCCGGATCGCCACCGATCATGTAACAAGCGCCATTGCGTGCGCCTTCCATCCCGCCTGAGGTTCCAGCATCCATGAAGCTGATACCATATTCTTGAAGACGGGCATGGCGAGCAATAGACTCTTTGTAATGAGAATTACCACCTTCAATAATGATGTCTCCTTTGGACAACATCGGTTGAAGCTGATCCAGCACAGAATCCACAATTTGGTGAGGAACCATAATCCACAATACTCTAGGGGATTGAGTTGCCTGTACAAGCTCTTCCAATGTGGAAGCACCTGTAGCTCCATAATCCTTCATTTCTTGGATGGCGGCTGCATTGACGTCGTAAGCCACAAGTTCATGCTTATGATCAATCAAATTTTTCCCGAGATTTAAGCCCATTTTTCCCAAACCAATTAATCCTACTTGCATTGTAAAGGCCTCCTGCCGTAGCAAACATATTTTGTATATACTTTCTTATTGATGTTAAGAACGAACGACTGCTTTTTCAGTGCTTTCGGACTTTTCGTCCAGCCACCATGTAAAGCCTTGCTCTTCCAACAATTGATCTGAAGCTTCTGGACCGTAAGAGCCTGCTGCATACGTATGAAGTGGAACCTCACCACGAGCAAAAGCTTCCAGTACAGGTTGAACCCACACCCATGAAAGCTCAACTTCGTTCCAATGAGCAAAAAAGGTGGAATCGCCGCGCAACGCATCAAAGATGAGGCGCTCATAGGCTTCTGGTACATCCTTGGCCTCGGAATGATAATTCATCAGAACCGTTTCCAGTTGACCAGCGTTTAACGGGTCTCTGCTATTCAGACGCAGCGTTACCTTTTCATCCGGGTTAACATGGATGATCAGCAAGTTCGGGTCAGTCGGTTGCCCTTGAGCGGCATAAGGATCTGTGCTGTCCTTTTTGAATTCCACAACGATACGAGTAGATTTTTCTTTCATGCGTTTGCCAGTACGAATATAGAAAGGTACACCCGACCATTGTTCGTTGTCAATCCATAGGCGAGCTGAAATGAAAGTATCATTTTGTGAATCAGGACCGATGTCCGGCTCTTCATTATAGGAAGGAACTGCTTTTCCGTTGATCTCACCGTTGGTATATTGGCCTCTAACCACGTTGGAAGCAATATCGAAAGGATCAAGCGCACGAAGCGCGTCCATCACCTTGCTTTTTTCGTCACGCACCTGATCAGCCGTGACATGTCCCGGCTTGTTCATAGCCGTCATCATCAACACCTGTAGCATGTGATTTTGTACCATATCACGAATAGCGCCGGAGTGATCGTAGTATCCCGCTCGCTCCTCCACCCCTACAGTCTCGGAAGCGGTAATTTGCACATTGGAGATGTATTGATTGTTCCATATCCCTTGAAGCAACGGATTAGCAAATTTTAAGGCTTCCAGGTTTTGTACCATGGGCTTACCTAAGTAATGGTCAATACGATAAATCTCATCCTCAGCAAATGTTCTGCTCAGGCGATCATTCAGCTCACGTGCTGATTCCAGATCATGTCCAAATGGTTTTTCGATAATGAGCCGTTTCCAACCCTTTGTTTCAGCTAAACCACTCTCCCGAATATTGAGGGCAATCACATCAAAAAATTCCGGTGCCACCGATAAGTAAAACATGCGGTTCCCCGGAATTCCCAAGTCATTTTCACGTTGCTCAGCAAGCTGCAGCAGCTTTTTATAATCTTCCGGGTGGTTGACGTTCAATGCGCTGTAACGGAAAGCACTTAAGAACTGATCCATCTGTGCACGGTCTTCATTCACGTGTCTGGAAAAATCCTTAATGGATTGCTCTACATTACTTTGAAATTGCTCGTCCGCCACTTCACGACGCCCCATCCCAATTACAGAAAAGGAAGCCGGAATTTTACCTTCTACAAACAAATTATACAAGGCAGGGTAAATTTTGCGTTTCGCCAAATCCCCTGTCGCTCCAAATAAGACAAATGTCATTGAATCCATGAAATATTCCTTCTTCCCATTATAAAGATGAGGTTATTAAAAGTTACCTGAGGAATTAACGTAACCCATAATACACCCAAAATAAGGGGCAAGTCAATCAAATTTTAGCGAAATCGTGAACATTCGATATATCCTGTAATGATAACGTTTTCTGTGGTATGATTGACGAAAGGAAAGAGAAAAAACTGTTAAATATGTCACAGTTGATACAAAGCGTTATAGTTACTATTGGTATACAGAGTTACTTTTAGTATACTGTTTAAAACAACAATGAAATTGAGGGGATTCAGATGAGCGACGACAGGCAGCCTAAGCTTTTGTGCGGTAAGGTGGAACAGTCCTTTCAGATCATCAGCAAAAAATGGACCGCTCTCATCATTCATACTTTGATGGAACATCCCAAACGATTTAGTGAAATTCACGTCTCCATACCTGATCTTAGTAAACGCATGCTGAACGAACGCATCAAGGAACTAGAGCTTTCCGGCCTGATCCTTCGCAATGTCATCACAGAGCGGCCTGTGCGTACCGAGTATTCGCTGACACGCAAGGGTAAAGAGCTAGGTGATGCATTAAATGGTGTGGAGAGCTGGGCCGAGAGATGGCTTTAACCGCTAACAGGAGGTCGTCACACAGGGTCTCCTGTTATTGTGTTACCCCATGTGGATCATAATACAAACTATAGTACGAAAATAATGGAACAACCGCGCAACAGCTCATGATTTCAGAATGAGCCAAGGAAGGATGAGAAAGATGGCATTTGGCATTACCCGGCAGGAGCTTATGGCCTGGAAAAGAGAGGTCAGTCGTGGTGAAATTGCTTTCCTGACACATTACTGGCTGGATGATCGCTTTCCAGGCATTACAACCGTCACCAAG
>NZ_WUDQ01000311.1:0-4230 GCF_009827695.1 Paenibacillus sp. OT2-17
GACCCGAAGGCGAACTCACCAAGCTGCGTGCAGCTATTGTCTGTGAGCCTTCGGGTCGGTTAGGGTACTGATTGTACAATTGCTCGGACACCGTCAGTTCCAGAACAGCGTCACCTAAAAATTCAAGACGCTCATTGTCTGCATGCTGACTGAACCGATGTTCGTTTACGTAGGAAGCGTGCGTAAAGGCCTGCTTCAGAAGCTGCCGATTGTTGAATTGAATATGAAGTTTCTGCTGTAATTGCTTCAAGTCTCCACTCAACGAACTGACCCCTTATGCTTCATATTTTTTTAGAATAACCGTAGCATTGTGACCGCCAAAACCAAAGGAATTGGACATAACCACATTCAGTTCCGCTTTTCTCGGCTTATTAGGTACATAATCAAGATCGCATGCCGGGTCTTGATTATCCAAATTAATCGTTGGCGGAATCGTCTGATGCTGAAGGGCGAGACCACAGATCACGGCTTCAACGCCGCCCGCTGCACCCAATAAATGCCCTGTCATCGACTTAGTTGAGCTGATCGCTACCTTATAGGCATGCTCTCCCAGCGTTTTCTTGACTGCTTCCGTTTCGGATTTATCACCGACTGGCGTAGATGTACCATGTGCATTGATATAATCAATCTCTTCAGGATTCAATCCAGCATCACGGATCGCCATTCTAATGCAGCGTGCTGCTCCCTCTGGATCAGGCTCCGTCATATGATGGGCATCGCCAGAAAGACCGTAGCCAATCACTTCACCGTAAATACGCGCACCACGCTTCAAAGCATGATCCAACGATTCTAGAATAAGAACACCAGAGCCTTCGCCCATAACAAACCCGTCTCTTTCGGTATCAAAAGGACGGCTTGCCTTTTCAGGCTCGTCGTTACGCGTGGACATTGCTCGCATGGAACAAAATCCAGCCATACCAATCGGACGAATAGTCGCCTCAGCTCCTCCGCAAATCATGGCGTCTGCGTCACCACGCTGAATCATGCGGAAGGAATCACCAATAGCATGACTGCCCGTGGCACAAGCCGTAACCGGTGATGTATTGGGGCCTTTAGCACCGAGTGAAATTGACACTTGACCGGAACCCATATTAGCAATCATCATCGGGATGAAGAAAGGGCTTACGCGTTTAGGTCCTTTTTCAATCAGTGCGTTGTGCTGATCCTCCCAAGTTCCCAATCCACCAATACCGGAACCGACAGATACACCAACACGCTCAGCATCCGCATTTTCTCCGATTACAAGTCCGCTGTCCTCAAGCGCCAATTTACTAGCAGCAACCGCAAACTGCACAAAGCGGTCCATTTTACGCGCATCCTTACGTTCAATATAATCCTCTGGATTAAAATCTTTAATGGAAGCGGCTATTTTCGTAGTGTACTCACTTGTATCGAAAGCTTCGATTTCACTGACGCCGGATTTTCCAGCCATCAGATTATCCCATAGTGTGTTCAAATCCTGTCCCAGCGAAGTGATTACACCCATTCCTGTTATGACAACACGTTGTTTCAAAGATAATCACCTCTATGTCTACTGCATATTGTATTTTAAGACCGCACTCTCTTGTGCGTAAAAATAATATAGAATCAACTAAAGTTAGTAATGCCGCATACTCCTCAGCCTTTGACTAAGTGAAGCTGAGCCAGACTCAAAAACACGCGGCAATTCCGTCTTTAGTTCAATCTGTATAATTAGGAGAAAGTCCCGCCTGTAACAGAACGGGACTTTTGATGACATGAATTAGGTATGAGATTGTATGTACTTCACAACTTCACCTACAGTTGTAATTTTCTCTGCATCTTCATCAGAGATTTCCATATCAAACTCATCTTCCAATTCCATTACCAATTCAACTACATCGAGAGAATCAGCGCCTAAATCATCTTTAAAAGATGCTTCAAGTGTAACTTCGGCTTCGTCGGCTCCCAAACGGTCAACGACAATGCGTTTTACGCGCTCCAATACATCGGACATCCGGCTCACCTCCTCTTAGGTATTATACGAAAATTACAATTAAAATGCCATAGAAGAGAGTTTTCATTGACAACTCTTCATCGGGGCATGCGGATTGGCAACATGCTACTACATATACATGCCGCCATCCACATGCAAAGTCTGGCCCGTCATATATGAGGAAGCATCCGAGGCCAAGAACAGCACCACGTCAGCAATTTCCTCAGGCCGTCCAAGACGGGCCAGCGGAATACCGCTCAGCATATTGTCACGCAAATCATCAGCCAGCACCTGCGTCATCTCAGTATCGATGAATCCAGGAGCCACACAGTTCACTGTAATACCTCTCGAAGCAAGCTCTCGAGCAGAGGATTTGGTAAGACCAATTACCCCTGCTTTAGCAGCAACGTAGTTGGCTTGTCCTGCGTTGCCAAGTACACCAACCACGGATGAGATATTGATAATTCGGCCAGAACGCTGCTTCATCATTGGACGTGTTGCCGCCTTAAGACAATTAAACACACCCTTCAGATTCGTTTCGATCACCTGATCGAATTCCTCTTCCTTCATGCGCATGATTAAATTATCTCTTGTTATGCCGGCATTATTCACCAGGATGTCAATCTTGCCCCAAGCGCCAATCACATCCTTGATCAACTGATCTGCTTCGTCAGCGCGACCGACATTTGCCTGAACTGTAATAGCCTCTACACCGTTGGCACGAATCTGCTCTGCTACCTCAGTCGCAGCCGCTTCACTACCAGCATAGTTTACCGCCACATTAGCACCTGCTTCAGCCAGCGCCAGCGCAATACCACGGCCAATTCTGCGCGCCGCTCCCGTAACGAGCGCCGCTTTTCCACTCAATGGCTTAGACATCATAGTCCCCCCTTGCAAGTATATAACCCGTTAAGGCAATGATTATACTTTTAACGGGCCTCCAAGGCTTCCGTTACAGAAGCAAACGACTCCAGGCTGCTTATATTATACAGCTTAACCGTTTTGTCGATTTTTTTAACCAGTCCAGTCAATACACTTCCCGGTCCAAACTCAACAAAGGTGTCAACACCTTGTTCTAGTAGCCATGCTACACTGTCTTCCCACAGTACCGGAGAATAGACCTGATCCACCAACAGTTGGCGAACTTCGCTCCCCTCACGTACAGGTTTAGCTGTTACATTAGCAACAACCGGAACCTGAGCTTTCGAGAAAATTACAGCCTCCAACTTGCCGGAGAGCTTGGTCGCTGCTTCCTTCATCAATGACGAGTGGAAAGGACCGCTAACCTCCAGAGAAATAGCGCGCTTGCCTCCTGCTTCCTTCACACGTTCAGCGACAGCAGCTACGCCCTCCTTCGTACCAGATACAACAATTTGTCCAGGACAATTGATGTTGGCTAGTTCGACCAGTTGACCAGACTCCGTAATATCACGGCACAATGCTGCCAATGCTTCACGATCAGCTCCCAACACAGCAGCCATCCCGCCTTGCCCATCAGGAATGGCCTGCTCCATGAACTCGCCACGTGTACGAACGATTTCAACCGCATCCTCAAATGCGAGGACACCGGAAGCGACTAGCGCGCTGTATTCTCCTAGACTGTGTCCAGCCACATAATCGGGATGAATGCCCATTTTTTCCTTGAACGCTTCATACAACGCAATGCTCGCCGTTAACAGTGCAGGCTGCGTATTGGATGTTTGCTTCAAAGCTGTGTCCGGCCCTTCAAAAATCAGTGTGCTTAGTGCGAACCCTAACCGTTCGTCCGCTTGGCGAAATACTTCTGTTGCAGCTGGAACTGCTTCATAAGCATCTTTAGCCATACCTACAGCTTGTGAACCCTGACCGGGAAATATAAATGCCGTTTTGCCCATCGTGTATGCACCTCTCTGTATCCAATGCTTGTCCTGTAAAACACTACACAAATTCAATATTATATCAAAACTTCCATCTTATTACCAGACAAGAACCGACGCTCCCCAGGTCAAGCCACCGCCAAAGCCCACCATTAATACACGGTCGCCTTCCTTCATGCGGCCTTCCTCAGCTGCTTCCACAAGAGCGAGAGGGATTGATGCTGCCGATGTATTCGCATATTTATGAACATTAACAACTACCTTTTCCTCTGGTAAATCCAGACGTTGCATCGCCGATTGGATGATGCGAACATTGGCTTGATGCGGAACGAACAGATCAATATCATCTTTGGACAGCCCTGCTTTTTCCAACACATCGACCGTTGCCGTTCCCATAACACGAACCGCGAACTTGAACAC
>NZ_WUDQ01000312.1:0-4193 GCF_009827695.1 Paenibacillus sp. OT2-17
TAATCAAAAGGAGCATACACATCTGTTGTAGCAGATACCTGCAACATACTTTGTTGAAGTAAACTCTGCCCGATCAGACTGTTTTCTCCTGGAATCGGCGCATATACGGAATCATTTACACGGGGTATGGATGGTATATCCATCTCAGTCGTGTCTGGAGCCGTTGCTTTACCCTCTTCCTTATCTAGCGGTTGTTGAGTTGCTTCTTCATCCTGGGCGGCCTGAGTGGGCTTTTCATCTTCCTTCAGCTCAGCCGACTCATCAGACGGTTCTGCCTTTGCATTTGTGCTCAATGTCAGTCCATTCTGCTGTACCCACAAGCTTGGACTTTGCTCCGGTAATGAATTTTCTCCACCATCTTTTTGCCAAGCTTTATAAATATCATATAAAGTATAGCCTTTGGATAACTGTGCATTGACCCAAGCCTGATCCTTACCTGTTTGCTGTGCAAGCCATGCTCTGGTAATAATCTGTGGAGTGGAAGACGAAGAAGACTGAGAAGCTGCCGCCTCTCCGTGCCCTTCTTCTCCATATGCCCATGTGCTCCATGGACCCAGCAACATTGCCATACATAGTAGACTACAAATATAACGTTTAAACACTCGCTCACCCCTATTTAATAATGCCTGTACATCTAACTATCTGTTATGTTTTTTCGAAGCAAAGACATCCTTTTAATCTGTAAAAGGAAATACCTTCTTCGTCCGTCTAATGACGTTTCCGTTTAAGTCATAATCCAGTTGAATTTGATCACCGGTGAACAAAATAACTTTATTCATTCGGTTCCCTTTTCCATATTCATATGAAGTATCCTTACCAAGCGCCATATGTGCTGCCTTAATTACGGTTTGTAATGCGCCGCTATTGGTTTCTGTCAGCTTCACATAAACCGTTTGGCCTGCCTTCATCTCATACTCTAAGACCGTGTAATCCCAACCATATATTTGTGCTTGCTCTGTTGAAGAGACAAGCTGGTTACTAAAATCAGGGTCCGTAAACAAGCTTACAATGGGTTGCTGCGCAGCAAAGTTGGATTTCTCCTTCACCGCAAAACGGTATATCCCGTCTTCTTTGGGTGTAAACCGATATTTCCCTTGTTGGCCTGCCGTAAAGTCAGCTTCTTTATCTATGAGCTCAATTAGTTCGTCCAGCTTGCTGTCATCGTTATTTTTTACAGCAAACACACGATAAGGCGCTCCAAAGTTAACAGCAGGAGCAGCTGCAGCTACGGCAAGATGAATATTTGCATTAGCTGGCACTTGCTGTTGATTATCTGTCGCCTCTTTATGTTCACGAATCACTTTTCCAGCCTGATCCGTAACGGTATATTGATACGTTCCACCAGCCGCCTTCGCATTCGTCACGATAGGGGCCTCCTGACTTCCGCGATTGATCCATATCTCCTGCTTTCCGCCAGACAAAGACGTTTTTAACAACGCCGGTTCTGTGCTTGGCTCCGCTTTAATTTCATTCTTGAAATGAAAGGTCACGGCTTGCAGCGAAGTGACAGTCACAACAAGCGTATCTCCGGCTCCAAGTGAGATTTCAGGTAGAGAAGCATCCATACCTGCTCTATCCACCTTGGAATTTACACCGCTACCTTCTTCATATATGGCATAGTCGTAGAGGCGGCTTTCGTTTGAAGCATCTGTCGTTAATGAGGAAGCCTGTGAACCAGTATTATGGAATACATAGCTTTCTCCCTGCTTGACAGTGACATGATTGCCTGTCGGCACCTGAGCATCCTCAACGTCGAATATTCCTAACACAGCTCCATAAGTCACTGGCACATCCGAAACCGTCGTTACAATGGCATATCCACCAGCCTGTACCAACGGCAATTGAGTCGTATCACTGGCCTGACTGTACACCGTACCGTCTGCCTTGTAATTCATGTAATTCCACTTCATACCGCTGACTGAAATGACATCCAGAGCCTTGTCCAAAGTGCTTACATTGATAAATTTCCGGCTTTCACCGCGTTTCAATGTAATTCGATGGAAGGCTGCCTGTGCGTTAAGCATAGCCTCTACCTTACTGCTGTAACTAAAGGTGATTGGCCGATCGGATACATTGGTGACAATGGCTTCACCGCCTGCAACAATCTCTGGGTCCACTGTATTGTTGAAATGATCTGATGTCAGTAAACGAAGCCCTCGATAGCTTGCCGAATCAAAGCGTGCACTTCCACTACTTTTGTCATGCCGCAATGAATTCGATTTGCTATCATGATTGCGGAAAATGTACGAATCCCCTGGCTCCAGCGTCGTTTGCCCGATACCATTATCATCTTCGCTGGCCTTAAAGCTCCGATAGATACCACCAAACGTGATTGGCGTGTCACTGGTTACCGTCACACTGGCCTTTTTACCTGCACCAACCAAAAAGGTTGAGTTTCCGGTATTGCGCCTGGATTGCTCTGTACCATCTGCTTTGTACAGAACCACATCATATTTTCCTTTAACGGTACTGGCTGTGCTATGCAGATTCCTCAAATGATCACTAATATTAGTAAAAGCATAACTTTCGCCTTTAGACAGTGTTACGCGTAAAAAGGCAGGATCATTGCTAGTTTCCCAGGAAAAATCATCTGTATAATCAAAGATAATAGGACTCGGACCGATCACAGTCACAATGGCATATCCCGAAGGCGGGATCATGGGACCAGACTGGCTGTTAAAACCAGAGGAATTTACCGTTCCATCCGGCTTGTAAATAGCATAGTCGAACAAGCTTCCTACCTTTTTGGAGTTATTGTAGATCGGATTCATTAGCGTACCATTATTGTGGAAAATGTAGCTCTTGCCCACCTCAAGCTCCACACGGCTGATTGCATCACCACCCACAGGACGAGCAATAAAATTGCGATATGGAGCCCCATATGTAACCGGATTGGCAGTGACCTGGGTAATTACCGCGTATCTGTCCACAGCAATCTGCGGCTTCGCCGTAGTGCCACTGCCGCGTGAAGCCTCTGTTCCGTTTGCCAGATAAACAACATAGTCAAGTTTATCTTTAGATGTACCGTCACTTTCCACCGTATCCAATCGGGTTCCCACATTGATAAATTGGTAGCTTTCCCCCTGATTTAGGGTAACCCGCGCATAAGCCGGCTCGCCGGTGCTTTCTATACTGTATTTGCCGTATGGAAATCCGAAGGTCACCGCATTGGCAGTGGAACCTGTAATAATCAGTTCCTCGCCATCACCCAAAGAGGGATGAGCAATGCTATTGAGATCAGATGCGGATAAAGTTCCGTCTGCCTTGTATTTTGCGTAATCAAAACGGCGATTGTCCGCATTTGACCCATCATGCTGAATCGAACGGGCAGTCCATCCTTCATTCACAATCCGATAGCTTTCATTTTTAGAGACCGTAACTCGCTCTAGTGCCGGGTCCTCCGATGTACTGTAGGTGAAGACGTCCGTTACTTTTACGGTTAATGCTGCTGTTCCTGTATTCGTAATAAACGCTGTGCCTCCCCCAGGAACACCAATGGGGCTAATGCCATAGTCCATATGGACAGTGCTGATGTCTCCGTCCTCTTTGTAACTTACACTATCGTACAAAATGCCTTTTGATTGAGAAGCGTTGCTATATATGGACTTACTGATCGTATCTGTATTCTCGAATTCATAGGTTTCCCCAGGTTCGATAACGATTGACGTATACTCCACCGTTGCCGCCAAGCTCATCATGAGTGCATTATAAACGCTGTTTGTTACAGAAGTTGGCGGATCAAAAGAAACTGTTTCATTAGTGATCTCCTGTTCCTCCTGTACCAAACCTGCATGACCTTGTTGTATTCCGCCCGTTGCATTTTGTTTTTCTGCTCCTGCTTCAACAGGCAGACACAGCAAGGTGTTAATCGCTAAAATCGCCGTCAGAAACCATACCACTACCTTTTTACAAATCATCTAGCTGTATAACCTCCCTTTTTCTCGTCAAAAAAATTGCATGTTGGGCTGCAAAAACCCACTTTTCTCTCTGTACATCCTTACAATCGTAAGAGAAGAACATATTACCTCCATTTCCATTAATAATGTCACATTTTAATATATCGACACCTTAAACTTCCATTTTTATAGGCCAAATGGACCTTATTTTCCATAAACCGGTTAAGCCCATGGGATTAAAAGAAAATCAGGAGAGGAGTCACTTGCAAACCCCCCTTCGGGTATAGTAGTATGTGG
>NZ_WUDQ01000313.1:0-4186 GCF_009827695.1 Paenibacillus sp. OT2-17
CACCTAAAGCTGTTTGCCGAAGGCAATGCACACTCCCGTAACACACTCATTGAGCATAACCTACGGCTGGTGGCCCATATTGTGAAAAAATTCGATAACACCGGCGAAGATTTGGAGGATCTTATATCCATCGGCACCATCGGACTGATCAAGGCCATCGAAAGCTTTCAGACCGGGAAAGGCACCAAGCTGGCAACTTTTGCAGCCCGTTGTATAGAAAATGAAATCCTGATGCATTTGCGATCTCTGAAAAAAACACGCAAAGATGTATCACTCCACGATCCTATAGGGACTGATAAGGAAGGCAACGAGATTACTTTGATTGATATCCTCGGCACCGAGGCGGACGATATTGTAGATAAAGTACAACTTAAAATCGAGAAGAGTAAAATCTATCGCAACCTGGATATTTTAGATGAGCGTGAAAAAGAAGTGGTGATTGGCCGTTTCGGTCTGGAAGCCGGAGGAGAGGAACGA
The DNA here is from genome assembly GCF_009827695.1 of Paenibacillus sp. OT2-17. Lineage (NCBI taxonomy): Bacteria > Bacillati > Bacillota > Bacilli > Caryophanales > Paenibacillaceae > Paenibacillus > Paenibacillus sp. OT2-17. The sequence goes on from NZ_WUDQ01000313.1 coordinate 478, forward strand.
ACACAGCGGGAAATTGCCAGAGAGCTGGGGATTTCGCGTTCGTATGTGTCCCGCATTGAAAAGCGTGCATTAATGAAGCTGTACCATGAATTTTACAAGCAGAAGGGGTAATGGATAAGGAGATATATGAAGCCGCTTGAGGCCCTTAACAGGGCCTTTTTAGGTCTTTTTCATAGTTCAATTACTTGCTTCTTTTCAGAGGCGTGTTTAAATTGCATCCCCCTCTGCCCATCCAATATTCTTATATAAGGCTATCCTATAAAAACAACTGCTCCTTTACGCTGAAAAGCGCTAGGCAATTTTTCTATAAGTGTGGTTACTCGTTCAATAAGCTTTAATTCCCGAATATCTTTAATACTGTCAAGATGGGGAATATCAGATGAACTATTCTTTGTTGCTCATGTAGAGAACGCGTTGTTTTCTAGTTCATTAATTCGATTCCGGGTCTTTGTTCAAATGATCTCTAAAAAGGATCTTCTCCTGACCAGTGAACAGCATACGCTTGTCTTTTTGTTTTTATCAACATGCTCAGTACTCGTACACTGTTTTTTTCGCTTAAATAATAACTATTTTGCTATGTATTTTCATTTAAAACGCAAATAAAAGCCTGTAGTGTTTTTCTACACTACAGGATAAAAATGCTTGATATTATTGGGTATTTTCACTTCATCAGGACAAGCTCCTTCGCTAGTTGGCTCTATTGGATTGAATTTATTTTCCTACATACTCATCCAAAAAGCGATCTACTCTTTTGAAATATTCAGTGGGGTAATGGTTGATGGCATCGATGTGCTCCGTATTTTGCGGGTACCATACTTCTGCTTTTGGGTTATCTTTTAAGGACTCGTAAATAATTTCTGTATTTTTATAACTAATTTGCTGATCTCCAGTACCATGAATAAGCATAACTGGCTTGTCTTGCATCTTTTTTACCGCATCCATAGGAGATATGGAATCAAGATCAACCTTAAAGGCCCAATTTGCCATCCATGTCGATGTATAACTGAATGGAAACGCAGGTAAACCTGAAAAGAAGGGCAAACCCTCTCTCAGAAATAGACCAGCATTACGAAAAGGACTATCTGCAATTACGGCTTTGATGTCATCACTTTCACTAGCGGCTAGCAAAGAAGTAGCAGCACCCATTGAAAAGCCAATAACTCCAATGTTATCACCCGTATGGTCTCTCGATTTTAAATAGCTTACAGCTCCTAGCAAATCGTATTTTTCATTGAGGCCCAGTGTAATCAAATCACCATCGGATTTACCTTGTGAGCTGAGGTCAAATGCCAATACATTGTAGCCTTTCGGAACGAAATGCTCTACTAACTTTTGGGTCCGCCCTTTGACTAAACGATTGCTCGTATATCCATGGACGACAATAATCGTCTTATTACTTGATTTACCAGGAAGACCACTTGCAGGAAAGAAGGAACCTCTAATCGTATTATCATTTTTCAAACTCTTGAACTCGACCTCTTCGTAGGGAGTTTTATCCATATTCAATTCGTAGCTGACATTAGTGTCTCTAGGATGGTGCAACAAGGTGTCTACTACTTTATAAGATATAAAAAATACAAGAGCCATCACAAGCAAAAGCACGATCCCTAGGCTCCATAAAATTTTCTTTCGTTTTTTTACACGAACGTTAAATGTTAGATCGGGTTGTAATGATGCCTGACTCATTCAGACTCCTCCAGTTTTTCTTTAGGTTGTATGGGTGCGAACAAATAAAAGGCATGCCCCTTCAGATTTTCCCACTCGGGATGATGAATAATACTTTCTGCAAGAGTTAAGCCCACTCCATTTAAGAAAGAGATATAGGCACGAGAGATCATTGCTGGAGAAAAGCTTTTGTTGAATTCTCCCATTAATTGTCCCTTGGCATAGACGCATTCGATCGCATCTGTCATTACCTTTATACTTTCAAGGACCTTCTGTGTAAGTTCAGGGAATCTTATTCGTTGTCCTAAGACAGATTGAACAAGCCGCAATTCATTTATATAGAAGTAGATATGGTTGAATTGTTCTGCCACCATGTTCTTAATCAATACGCCCGGCGTCTCCTCTTGTTGTAGACAAGCAAGCGATTTCGCCTGAATATCAGCAAGCGGCTCAAGAACAGCGGCGTAGTATAAAGCTTCTTTGCTAGGGAAATATTGAAAAATGGTTCCAGGAGTCACTCCTACACTCTGCGCAATGATTGCCGTTGTGGTATTAGAATATCCACTTTCTGCGAACAGGACAACAGCTTCTTCTAGGATACGTTTACGCCGCTCCAGTCTTTTTTCTTCATTGATGGGTCTTGCCAAATGTATTCCCCTTTCTCTAAACTAAACTATTATTAATTAAATGATTGATCATTTAATTAATAATATATCTTAAATTACGACTTATAGCAAGAGTGAATTTATCTTACTTACGAGCAGGGTGAACCTCAACAATAAAAATAAGCCGTAGTGCTGCCCAACATGCGCCTCCGGCTTGTTTTTATCAGGTTATTTTGGATGAGTACATTGAAAGCTTTCGGACCGGGAAAGGCACCAAGCTGGCAACTTTTGCAGCCCGTTGTATAGAAAATGAAATCCTGATGCATTTGCGATCTCTGAAAAAAACACGCAAAGACGTATCTCTCCACGATCCTATAGGGACTGAAAAGGAAGTCACGAATTGAAAAGCGCGCGCTGATGAAGTTGTACCATGAGTTTTACAAACAGAAGGGGTAATGGATAAGGAGATATATGAAGCCGCTTGAGGCCCTAATCAGGGCCTTTTTCATTACTTGTATTTCGAACAGAATTCAAAAGGGTATGGGTAGAGTGCAGGATCATGATTATGACATCAGCTGGACGAATAACCTTACGGAACGCGGACGTAGTGGCGAGTCTAAGTTTTCGCACGATGACTCTACGCGAAAATTTGTTTATACTTTAACTACTTAATAGTGAATGCAATGGATATGAGGTGGAACTAATGATTCTGGTAAGTTCGTGTTTGGCGGGCATGAAGGTACGATATAACGGGACGGATAGCCTGGATGTACATATTCAGAAGTTGGTAGAGGAAAAGAAGGCTATGACAATCTGTCCTGAGCTTTTGGGGGGCTTTGTGACTCCGAGAGAGCCTGCTGAGATTGTTGGAGGGACAGGGGAGGATGTGCTGAACGGCACAGCCAAGGTGGTCGAGTTTTCAGGCAACGATGTCAGCAATATGTACATTAGAGGTGCGTACGAAGCCCTGAATATAGCCAGAGAGGTTAACGCAACATTTGTTGTTTTAAAAGAAAATAGCCCGTCCTGCGGATCAGCAGCAATATATAATGGGTCATTCGAAAACCGTAAAATAGCAGGTAACGGGGTAACCTCGGCTTTGTTAAAAAAGGAAGGCTTTAAGGTCATATCGGAAGAACGAATATCGGATATTTTCTTGGATTAAATATGAAATGGTAGATCAAGCGCCTTGCTAGCTTACAGGCTTATACCTGCGAGCGCAAGACGCTTGTTTGTGCTGTGTGCCGCTATACAATTAGACATCACATTATTTAAGCTTTAATGCAAGAATTCCTAGGTATTCCTTGAGGGCTGTTCCGGTTGTAGACATGGCCCCAGCAGACGGCGAGAGCTTGCCAGCATACAGTGCCAGCTTTTCACTTGCCAGATAGTCGGTAGGATAAGCTATGACCTGCATGCCTGCACGCTGAAATTCCAGT
>NZ_WUDQ01000314.1:0-4173 GCF_009827695.1 Paenibacillus sp. OT2-17
ACTTAAGACCAATAGTCTGAAACAAATCCAGATAAACCGTATCCTTTTGGGTTTTCATAATCATATCTCCTCAAATTATTAGAAGTCTAATTGTCAGTAAATAAACTATATAAATCTCTAAACTGTTTGTCAAATGAAAATTAGTTTATTGACAGTTATAAAACTAATAGTTAGAATTCTAAGTGTTTAAGATTGAACACTAAGGAGGAACGACATGAAGAATGTAACTCAAAGCTCTACGGTAGAAAAAGTTACAGCGATTACGAATGTACGTATTTTCGATGGTGAAAAAGTTATTGAGCCCAGAAATGTTGTCATCCATGGGGAAACCATTATTTCGGTAGGCGGAGACCTTCCGACACATGCAACGATCATCGATGGGGAAAATGCGACATTATTGCCCGGCCTGATTGATGCGCATGTCCACACTTCAATCGGTGGGTTACGAGATGCTTTAAAATTCGGCGTCACGACAGAACTCGAAATGAACGGCAGTTTTACAGAAAGAGGGCGCAAGATCCAGTTAAAAAACGTGAATGACGTCGCCGAAGTCCGTTCTGCCGGCACAGCGATCACTGCTCCAGGTGGTCATCCGGATGAATTATTGCAGGATGAGGATGAAATTCCAGAGTTCGTATTAAAGGAGTTGGAGAAGTTACCCAAGGAAGACCGGGAAGCTATGCTAGCCGCCTACGCTCACGATCACGAAGAGGTGCCCCAAGTGACGACAGTGGAAGAAGCGATCAAACATGTGCATACCCAGGTGGAGAGTGGCGCCGACTATATTAAAATCATGATTGAAGAAGGGACGGTCTTGGGTGCCCCTGGACTACCTATTTTAAGCGACGAGATTTTAAAAGCAGCCGTGGCAGAAGCCCATAAATTCGATAAAATTGTCATAGCCCACGTCTTGACGGCTGATTCTTCGCAAACCGCCATCGATATGGGAGTCGACGGATTGGGTCACTTATTTCTCGACAGGCCCGAATGCACATCCGAGTTGGTGAAATCCATAGCGGATTCAGGTGCATTTGTTATACCGTGCTTAGTATTGAACTCATCCATTCTGGGGAATCCGGCATCAGAATTGGCGAATGATCCACGTGTTTATTCCAAATTAAGTCCGGAATGGATCGATATGTTGAACTCAAGCTTCCATACTTTCCCGCAAGGCAATTTGGAGAATAGCTTTAAAAATGTGATGGATCTTCACCGTGCCGGTGTGGATATTCTGGTCGGGACGGATGTCGCCCCCGTTCCTGTTCCCAATCTTGGCGGCCTTGCTCATGGAGCCAGCGTTCATCATGAAATGCAATTGCTGGTTGAGGCCGGATTTTCTCCCATAGAAGCGCTTCAGTCGGCTACCGCGAAACCGGCCCGTTGCTTTGGGCTTTACGATCGCGGCTGTATTACCGAAGGTGCGCTCGCTGACCTTATACTAGTAAACGGTGATCCGACAACCAACATCTCGGATACCTTGTCGATCAAATCCGTATGGTTCAAAGGTGTACAACAACAAGGTTAATCAGAGCCTCTTGAACAGGAACTACTTTCTAATCTCATTTGTATACTTCCATTTTCACTTCCCGAGGATAGCTTAATCTTGTTGCCAACGCAAAAACACCTCCAAAGTTTATCCTCATATCTTACGACATGGGGATTCTCTTTGAAGGAGTTTTAATTGCAAGGAACATTGTAAAAACGTACAATCAGTGGTCCCACATAATTTCGGTATGCACTGTTGGTCATAAAATATAAGACTTACTCGTAGGCACCGATGTTCACCGCGGCTCCCTGTACTCTGGGCTTCCCGTCAATATCCAGTGTTCCAATGATGGCACGGTCCGTGTTCCCGGCATCGATCGCAGGAGACGAAGACTGCAAATGGAAGTCGCTGTTCGCGGCATTCACGAATTTAGGATCGGCAAACAGAGAATGCGTATCGTTGCCGGTTCCCGATTTGTATGCGGAGAATCCCGTATACTCTTTATTTTTCCAGATCCAGTTAGCTTCCGAGCTGCCGCTCGGAGCGAAATATAAATTATAATCCACAACATTGCCGGAATTTTTGGTGTATCCATTGGAGATCAGCATATCTGTGGAGCTAGCCACGAAAATATTGTTTTTGATCACATTGTTTCGCGTATCGTACTGAACCAAAAGCTGGCCGCTTCCGTCGTCAAATGTATCGTTCTTGTATAGCGTATTGTTCACGATCTTGCAGTTTACCGTTGAGCCGCGCTCCTCATTGTAACCGCCCATGGCAATACCAGTCAGTCGGTTGTTATATATCACGTTGCTGCGGACTGTAATATTGCTGGTGGCTTTGCCGGCATGCTCAGAGGCCATTTCGACGCCGATGTCGTTGTTGTAACTGTAGTTCTGCTCGATAATGCTGTCCTTGCCCCCATCTACATAAATACCACCGGCCGAGTTGTCATCGCTCTTGTAAGATGGGTTATTTTGAACAGAATTATTGTACACCCGGTTGCCCTTCACTAGCCCGTTTCGCGCCTGATCGTAAGCAGTATTCGGCGCAGTTCCCTCAAAGCCGATCAGATCAATCCCGATGTTGTCATTATCGTGAATGCGGTTGTCGGTCACCGCAAAGCCGTCCACGTTGCCGTTTAAAACGAGCGATTCGCTGGAGCCCAGCACGAGATTGTACAGCTCATTACCGCTGATCGTAAGGTCGTGAATCGAAGCCGGAGCTTTCGTGCCATAAACAGCGATACCGTGAGCGTCCCGGCCCAGCCGATCTTTGCCAGTCGGGGTGACCGTGTTTTTGATGTCATGGATTTTGTTGTTGGACAAATTAATGAAGCCGCCCGAACCGTGGACATAAATACCTACGGGCACCGTGTTCTTGGAAGCAGTGGTAAAATTACGGATTTCAAACCCCTGAACGGTAACGTGATTGACATCGGCCAGTTCGATCAGCCCTTCGTTCCCGCTGACCGAAAGTCCGCTGCCATCAATAATGGCGGTCTCTGTCCCATAGTTGGTGAACACAATTGGACCCTGCGAAGCGGAGCCAGAGCGGGTAATCTTTAATTTCTGCTTGTACACGCCGCCTCGGACGTAAACCGTGCTGCCCGCAGGAGCCACGTCAGCCGCGTGCTGCAACGTCTTCCACGGCGCATCGTTCGTTCCGGCATTAGAGTCGCTGCCGCTCGTGGACACATAATATTCTGTACCGGCCGCGGAAGCAGCGGGAGGTTGCACATTTCCGGCCACCAGACCAAGCCCGAAAACCATGGCTAAACCTACCAGAAACATTTGCCCGAATTTCTTCATGGTTCCCCATCTCCCTTTGCTTATTTTTTTGTAAATTATACCACAAAAATTCACCGAATCTGTTACGCCTGCAAACGGAGTACCGCCTCGACCTTCCGCGAGTCTCCAGTACCTCGAATGCCAAGAGTTGGAGAGTGAATGAAGAAGTCTAAGAGTTTTATTTTCTCAAGACAAATAAAACACAGCCTACCCTATCGGCAGACTACGCATGTTCTTACTCCAACGGACTAATCCTTTACCAGTCGATTAGAAAGCATCAACATAATAAAAGAGAATAAAATGATGACAGCTACCCAGCTCCAAGAGAGTGTCATATTTCCGACCTCGGACGCGGTGTAAATCGCTGTAGGCAGGGTTTGGGTCTGTTCAGGAATATTACCCGCAAGCATCAGCGTAGCGCCAAATTCTCCTAACCCTCGGGCAAATCCGAGAATGTATCCTGAAATGAGTGGTCGGTAGGCAAGGGGCATCGTAATGTGGCGAAACACTTGCCATTCGTTGGCACCTTGCGCACGTGCAGCCTCCTCTACCTCTGGGTCTACAGCTTCAAAACCTGCTTTAATGGTACGGTAAGCCAGTGGAAAAGCAACAACTACGGCCGCCACCACTGCAGCTCCCCATGTAAATACAATCGTCTGCTGGAACAAGCTTTCGAAGGCAGTGCCAATCCAGCTTTTCCTTCCCAGCAAGATGAGCAAAATAAAGCCGACAACAGTGGGAGGCAAAACGAGCGGAAGAAGTAGGACGGTCTCAATCACGCTGGTTCCCCTCCGCGGCGTGCAGTTCGCCATCATCCGCGCTACCACAGTAGCTAATAAAAAGACGATGATGCTGGCGACGACAGCAACTTTAACAGATACGATAACCGGAGGAAGA
>NZ_WUDQ01000315.1:0-4165 GCF_009827695.1 Paenibacillus sp. OT2-17
GATGAACTCACAAGAAAAATTACAGGAAAGAAGGATAATGAAGATGAGAATGACAAAGAAATTTAAATTGCAGATTGCAGCTAAAAATGTGGATTTGTACAAATGGGTAACTGAGATGACTCCAGCTGAATATGAATCATTTTCAAAAGCTCACAAGGCAATGGGCAGTTATTTTGAAGATGGTGAATTCTATATGGTTAATGTGGAAAATATGGGGAATGAGATGATTGTTCAGCACTATCAATTAAAAGAGCACACAAAGGATCATTTGCGTTTCTACTCTGACAAGACAGAAGCATATATATGGCGATGGATACCCGCCATCGTTGGAGTTCCATGGGAAATGAAGGTCACGCCTGTTGATAACAACTCTTGCGAATTTAGTTGTACGATTGGAGCGGACTTTCCATCTCGGCTACTGGCTTTTGCAGCATGGGTAAATGGTTTTGGTGGATTCTTTATGAGAAAGCATTTAGCCGATGAGGGTGGAAAATTTGCTAAAGATATAGAAAAGAAATTTAATAACGTCAGGTATATATAATTCATGAACGAGCTGATCAGAAATATAGACCAGTCCCATTTCAAAGCACGACCTGGTGCAGTGGGTGGAGTGTACAGCGAATGGCTTAAGCTTGAGATCAGTTCCCGCAAAATGGACGGCTTCTAATCAAAGTGTTCATTTGCGGTTCACAGGAAAGGCTTCACCTTTGGTGCTTTCGAGCAGACGAGACCAGTGGTATGATAAGATAAGGGATATAAGTCATGTGAAGTAGAAGAGGGTGGCAGAATGCAAAAGTGGTATCAGATTTTCCAAAGAAATACAGGGCTTAGTCCTTATGTGTGGGTCGTCTTTTATATCCTGCCCTTTTACTACTTTAGCTCTTCATCTACAAGTCATATTATTCTGGGTACTGCTATTATTTTGGTATTCTTTGCATGTTATGTACTGGCTTTTGTCTCAAAAGGCTGGCTCATATACTTTTGGACCAGTGTACAGATTGCCATATCGATTACCATGACACTGCTGTTTAGCTATATGTATTTTTCCATATTTATCGCCTATCTGATCGGTAATATTAAAAGTAAGGCTGCATTTACGACGCTGTATATCATTTTAATGGTTATTACGATTGGATTGATCAATTACGGTTTTGTATCTCAGAATCCCGTTTTTATTAAACAGATTCCTTTTATCCTGCTCAATCTGATCGGTGTGATTCTCCTTCCGATTACGAATTTTAATCGCAACAAAAGCGATCGGCTCCAAGTCCAATTAGAGGATGCCAATAAGAAAATATCGGAATTGATTAAGCTGGAGGAACGGCAAAGAATTGCGCGTGACCTGCACGATACCTTAGGTCAGAAGCTGTCACTCATCGGGCTGAAGAGCGATTTGGCGGGCAAACTGATGGATCAGTACCCGGAGCGTGCTCATGCTGAAATTAACGATGTTCGTCTCACGGCGAGAAGCGCGTTAAAAGAGGTGCGGGAAATGGTTACTCAAATGCGAGGTATGCGACTAGAGGATGAGCTGTTACGTATTCGGCAGATCTTAAAGGCTGCTCACATTGAATTGACCTTGGAGGGCGACCCGAAGCTGGAGCATACATCATTAATGAATGAAAATGTACTTAGTATGTGTATGAAGGAAGCAGTGACAAATGTGGTTAAGCACAGTGGAGCCACCGCTTGCTCCATCACTATTGAGCCGTCTCGTAAGGAACTAACTCTTCGGATTCAGGATAATGGAGTCGGTGCTACGAGAGAAAATGGAACCCTTCGTGGAAATGGCCTGCAAGGAATGAAGGAAAGGCTCGAATTCGTGAACGGATGTATGGAGCTGCGCTCAGATCAGGGAACGACCCTGGTCATTAAAGTGCCCAATATCCCTGAAAAGCCGAATGAGGAGGTGGGGCCATGATTCGAATTGTTATTGCAGAAGACCAGCGTATGCTGCTGGGTGCTCTAGCCTCCCTGCTAGACTTGGAAGAGGACATGAAAGTAGTCGGAAAAGCAAGCAACGGGGAAGAAGCTATAGAACTGGTGAAGCTGCACCAGCCGGATATATGCATTATGGACATCGAAATGCCGATTAAGAGCGGATTGGATGCGGCTGAGGAACTCAAAGCCTTGAACTGCAAGGTACTGATTTTAACTACGTTTGCTCGCCCCGGGTATTTTGAACGAGCGATCAAGGCGGGGACACACGGTTATCTGCTCAAGGACAGTCCCAGTGAAGAGCTGGCTTCCTCCATTCGAAGTATTATGGCAGGTCGACGTATTTACGCTCCAGAACTGGTCGATGATGCTTATGCCGAAGTCAACCCGCTAACAGAGCGTGAAAAGACCGTTTTGGCGCTTATTGCTGACGGAAAGAATACAAAAGAGATTGCTGGTGAACTGTATTTAACGACAGGGACGGTGCGCAATTATATTTCAGTCATTCTCGATAAGCTGGGTGTCAGTAACCGGATCGAGGCGATTACACGTTTTAATGAAAAAGGTTGGTTTAAGTGAGAAACAGGGACGCTATGAAGCAAAATGTAGCGCTCTGTTTTTTTTGTTTTATCCATAGATTTGGTATGCCTTTAGCGTACTACCTTGTGATACAATAGGATAGTTGTCCACAGGATGGACTGGAGTACAAGGAGGAGCAGAACTGCATGAAACAAGCCCCATTTATAGCCGTTGAAGGGCCAATCGGAGCAGGTAAAACGACGTTGGCTTCGATGCTTTCAACCGAGCTACATTTGCCGATAATCAAAGAGATTGTCGAGGAGAACCCATTTCTCGATAAATTTTATCAAAATATAGATGAGTGGAGTTTTCAGCTAGAAATGTTCTTTCTCTGCAATCGGTATAAGCAGCTGGAGGATACTGGTCTGCAATATATCGAGAAAGCTCAGCCCGTTATTTCTGATTATCATATCTACAAGAATTTGATTTTTGCTGAACGTACGCTTAAGGGTGTGAAGCTCGAAAAATATCGTCAAATCTATCATCTGCTCACGGATGATATGCCTAAGCCAGACATTATCATTTATATTAAAGCAGATTTGGATACCTTGCTGGGGAGAATTCGCAAGCGTGCACGCTCTTTTGAACAGGAGATGGACCCCGCTTATCTGGAGCAATTAATAATAGATTATGATAAAGGCATTCAGTTTCTCGCTGAACAGTCCCCTTCCCCTCGTATATTGACCGTGAACGGGAATGAAATTGATTTTGTAGAAAACCAGGCACAATTTAAACAAATTGTTTCCGATGTAAAGGAGCTTATATAGTGAATAATTACAACATTCCTGCGAATGCCCTGATTACGGTAGCGGGTACAGTGGGTGTAGGTAAATCCACGCTGACTGGTGCTTTGGCCGGACGCCTTGGTTTTAAAACCTCTTTGGAGCAGGTCGATCATAATCCCTATCTGGAGAAATTTTATCACGATTTCGAAAGATGGAGCTTTCATTTGCAAATTTATTTTCTCGCGGAACGCTTCAAGGAACAAAAGAATATTTTCTTGTCTGGTGGAGGTTTTGTGCAGGATCGTTCTATTTATGAGGACACAGGCATTTTTGCGAAAATGCATGCCGATCAGGGAACGATGAACCCTACCGATTATGAAACGTATACTAGCCTGTTTGAGGCGATGGTGATGACACCGTTTTTCCCGCACCCTGATGTGTTGATCTATTTGGAAGGCAGCTTGCCCTCCATACTGAGTCGGATTGAGGAGCGCGGTCGCGAGATGGAGATCCAGACCGAGCGTTCTTATTGGGAGCAAATGCATCGCAGATATTCCAATTGGATCAACGAATTTGATGCCTGTCCTGTACTGCGTCTGAACATTGATGAATATGATGTACACGACCCAGCTTCCATGGATGCCATTTTGGAAGAAGTAGGAAAAGTAATATCAAAAAAATAGAGATATAACCCCAAATAAATAACAGGGACTGTGGTACAATCAGTATAAATTATGCTGATAGACTACAGTCTTTTTTTGTCGAATGAACATGTTAAAGCATGAGATATGACTAACGGTATAGTGGACAAGTTTAGGCTGGAATGCGAGAATAGGTACATATGAATTGTAATGACTCACGGGAAGGATGGGATACTGTGATGCGTTTTGGTATTGTTGGAACCAACTGGATAACAGAGAGGT
>NZ_WUDQ01000316.1:0-4152 GCF_009827695.1 Paenibacillus sp. OT2-17
AGGTAGAAATTAGCCAGAAGGAAGCAGCACTGCTAGAGCTATTGATGACGTATCCTAAGCAGGTTGTGGGTAGAGTTCATCTCTTAGAGGCTTTATGGGATGATCACCAATATGTGGGCGAAAACACACTGAATGTTTATGTCACTCGGGTCCGCAAAAAGCTGAGTGAGCTGGGACTAGGGGATATCATAGAGACGGTTAGAGGGGCTGGCTATCGGCTTCACTTGACTGAGGAGGAAGAACAGTGAAGCTTTTTTGGCGTGACCATTTTTCGCTGGTGATTTTTAATATCATTCAACTTTTTCTTGTGTTAAGTATCTATTGGATGGATGGTTACCGTAACTGGTCGACGGCCCTGTATTCCGTCTTTTTTGGGGCCTCCATATTGCTGGTTTATTTGCTCTTCCGGTATGTCATGTACTCTGGTTTATATCGCATATTATCCACTGCAAACATTAGAGATTTAGATGAGCTTATTCAGATGAAGGTACTTAATCCGTTAGCCTCTTCTTTGCAACATTTGCTTTTACAATATTATCGATTGTATCAGTCCCGAATTCATCAGTTAGAGCATCAGCAGCGCGATCATATTACGTTTATCAATCAGTGGGTTCACCAGATGAAAACTCCTCTTTCTGTTATTCATTTAATCCTTAAAGGAAAAATAGATCCCGAATCGGATCAGATACACGATGAGATTGATCGAATGGGAAAAGGACTGGACATGATTTTGTATATGTCACGATTGGAATCCTTTGAACCTGACTTTCATGTGGAGCCTGTTGTATTACGAAAACTGGTTAGTGATGTGATTTATGATAACAAAAGATTATTGATTCGCAACGAAATTTATCCTTCCAATGAAGTGGACGAGCAGTTGAGTGTGATTACCGATGCCAAGTGGCTAAGATTCATAATTAACCAATTGGTGACCAATGCGGTGAAATACTCTTCAGGTCATGCCCACAGTCTGAAACTAATGTCTGACGTAAGAGAGCATGTCATTGTGTTGGAAGTACAGGATGAGGGGATTGGTATCCCTAAAAAAGATGTAGAACGGGTATTTGAGGCTTATTATACAGGTGAAAATGGGCGGAAGTATCGTGAATCAACCGGGATGGGACTCTATTTGGTGTCTGAAATCTGCAAAAGACTGAATCATGATATTCAACTGAAATCGACAGTTGGTGAAGGGACAACGGTTCAAATCCTGTTTTCAATTCACCAATGAGAAACCTTACAACACATTTAAGGTTTTTGTAATGTTAATCGATCGCTTCACTTGTCTGGATGGATTATGATCATAACATAGAAAAAGGAAAGGAATGAATTATGGAGATTGTACGAATGGATCAAGTCGCCAAAATATATTATGGCAAGGTTCCCTACCGAGCCCTTAACAACATCCATTTAACGATCAAACAAGGTGAGTTTGTTGGTATTATGGGGCCGTCTGGTAGTGGGAAGACCACATTATTAAACATGATTTCGACCATTGATATGCCGACTTCTGGCGAGGTTTGCATTAAAGGTGAAAATCTAAATCAGCTCAAGAAGGATAAGCTGGCTTTATTTCGTCGCAAAGAGCTGGGACTTGTATTTCAGGACTTTAATTTGCTGGAAACCCTCACTTTGGGAGAGAACATACTGTTTCCTCTGATGCTGAATAAAAAAGGATTAAAGGAAATGGAGCTTAAACTGGAAGAGGTAGCGAAGAAACTGGATATTTTTGATGTTTTGGATAAACGGCCTTATGAGGTGTCAGGGGGACAAAAGCAACGGGCAGCCATTGGTAGGGCTATTATTCACTCTCCTTCACTCCTGCTCGCAGATGAACCCACTGGAAATCTCGATTCCAAGTCTTCACGTGTTGTGATGGAAATGCTGGGACTTATCCACCGTGTAGATTATTCCACAATCGTGCTGGTAACACACGGTGCAATGGAAGCTAGTTATTGTGATCGGGTAATTTTTATAAAAGATGGTGAGTTATATAATGAAATCCACCGTAGTCATAGTCAGCAAATATTTTTTCAGGAAATCATAGATATGCTCTCCTTTTTGGGGGGAAGTAGACATGCACATGAGCTTTCGTCTGTTAGCATGGAATAATCTCAAACGCAATGTACGTGCTTATGTACCTTATTATTTAAGCAGTTCATTGATGATTTCGATTTTTTTCGTATATGCGATATTTATTTTTCACCCGGATGTCTCAAATGCAATCACAGCAGCTAATGTAAAAAAAGGATTACAAGTTGCTGATCTGTTGATTTTTGTATTTTCCTTTTTTTTCGTATTATACACAAACCATATCTTTGTTGCTGCACGTAAGAAAGAATTGGGTATACTGACCATTTTAGGGACACATCACAGACAAATTTATTTTTTGGTGGCATATGAAAATCTAATTATAGGTTTTTTATCCTTGGTTACTGGGATTATCGGAGGATTTATTTCAGCGAAATTCTTTCTGCTTTTGGGCTCCAATGTCATAGGAATGTATTTAACGTTTTATTTTCCTTGGAAAGCACTGGCTTTCACAGGAAGTGGCTTTATGTTTTTGTTTATATTGATCTCACTTGTGTCTGTTTTCTTCATACGCCATTTTAAATTACAGCAGCTTTTTAACAAGGTTCCACAGCTCAAAAAGGAATTAAAAGCTTCATGGAGTCTTTCCTTTCTTGCAATAGCGTTAATAGGAGCGGCTGTATATTTAATGAAGCTTGATTTTCCACCATACATTTATCTGGCACCGTATCGTTTAGGGACTCTTTCTTTTTATATATTGCACTATTCGGTTGGAGACACATTTAAATACACAATTGTAATGGGGTTTATTGGTACTTACTTATTTTATACTCAATTATGTGTACTATTCATTCAACTGCTTAGAGCTAACAGGAAATGGTCTTGGAGCGGAACACGTTTGTTATGGTTATCTGAGATCACATACAAAATTAGGAATAATGCTGGGTTATTTTCATTGATTACCTTAATTTCTATCATTTCCTGTGTAGGAGCAGCGTCAACTTTTGACTCCATGCAGCAGCAAAAAAGATTTCTAAGGGAGCAATCTTATTCATTTGCACTTTCTTCTGATGTTGTAAGTTCTAGAGAGCTTGAAAAAGAGATTGACCAAAATCTTTATACGGCTGGGGTGGATTATTCGAAAAGTGAAATACTGATCTTTCCCTTTCGTGAACAGTTCGCACCTGTGATGAAACAATCCAACTATGAAGCTCTTACTTCCAGGTTTAAGGAACTAAAACAGACAGCCGCACTTCGGGATCATCAAGGCTTTTTCATTTTTGATTCTAATGGAATGTCTTTAGAAGAACAGAAAACCTTTTTTGAAAAAAAGCTAACTTACAATCAAGGAAAATCTCAGATTATGAATATTCAGATTATGGATACTCAGAAGATAGACCATAGCACAAAGTTTGTTGAAAACATCATCTCTGAACTAGGAAGGTTACTTGTTGTTTCAGATCGAACTTACGACCATTTAGTTGAACAACGGTACTTCAATGTTCCATTAGCATACAAATCTGTTTATTATTTTGTGCCAAAATGGAAGAATGGTCAACTTTCATTAGAAACTTCTGAAACTCAACAGGAGATATGGTTGTATTCCGTGTTGGCCAACAAGGTGAATAAAGGGGTGCTTAACTCTAGAGCAGTGGATTATTTGACATCGGAGATGGATCTGAATATTAGTGAATTTATTGGCGGATTTATCGCCATTATTATGTTGGCAAGCACAGTAAGTCTGTTGTATTTCAGATTGTATGTAGATCTTCAACGGGATGAGGAAATATACCGAGCTTTATCGAAAATCGGACTAAACTCAAGGGAAATGAGACGAGCTGCATCCAGACAAATTGCTTTCCTATTTCTTCTGCCATTAGTCGTATCATCCGTAGGAGTAGTGCTTTGTTTATTTATGTCAGAACCATCTGGAATAAATGTAGCACCCTTTCATCTTACGCTTATTCAGATTATGCTTTGCTTTTGGGCAATCCAATTCTTTTCCTTTCTTATTGTACGTTTCCTGTACCTTCGTCAATTGGATTTAAAGATGCTGTAAAGAGCGATAAGCCGTGTGTGAAAGAATAGCAGGAGGGCAGGATTATACCTCCCTTCTGGAAT
>NZ_WUDQ01000317.1:0-4115 GCF_009827695.1 Paenibacillus sp. OT2-17
GTTTACACAGCCCTTGTCGCAGCTGGCACAGGCCGCAACCAATCTGCAGTCGGCGGCTGCCGCCAGTGAACGTGTATTCGAATTTCTGGGTGAAGAAGAATTGGCAGATGAGCGTCACAAGACCATAAAGATGGACACCGCCAAAGGGGATGTCGAATTCAAACATGTCCGTTTCGGCTATAATACAGATCGTATGATTATCAAGGACTTCTCCATGAAAGCTGAAGCTGGTCAGAAAATTGCCATTGTTGGTCCGACAGGTGCTGGTAAGACCACGCTCGTGAATTTGCTCATGCGGTTTTATGAGCTGAACGATGGAGAAATCTACATTGACGGAACCCCGATCAGCCAATTAACGCGTGAGAATATTCATGAATTATTCTGTATGGTGCTTCAGGATACCTGGCTGTTCGAAGGAACGATTCGTGACAATATCGTCTTTTCCAAAGATCATGTTACCGATGAGCAGGTGGAAGCTGCTAGTAGAGCGGTGGGGCTGCACAGCTTCATTAAAACACTGCCGCAGGGCTATGATACAGTGCTGGACGACAAAGCCAATCTCTCCGCCGGTCAAAAGCAATTGATTACCATTGCAAGAGCGATGATTGAAGATTCACCCATGCTCATTCTGGATGAGGCCACAAGCTCGGTTGATACGCGTACGGAATTGCTGATTCAACAAGCGATGGACCAGCTGACTGTGGGGAAAACCTCCTTTGTGATTGCTCACCGACTTTCGACGATCAAGAATGCGGATCTGATTCTGGTCATGAAGGATGGTGACATTATCGAAATGGGTAACCATGAGGAATTGCTGGCTAAAGGCGGCTTCTATGCTGATCTATACAACAGTCAGTTTGAACATGCATCCTAAAAGTAACTGCTTGAAAACATAATAAATATCCATATAGTTCCATCAGCATTGACATCAGCATGTGGACATTATAAGGTATGAAAGCCAGAATTTCTTAATCATAATTGTGGAGGCAGATCAATGAACCAGCGTTTTCGAATCACCCGTTCCATGCAGGAAAGTCCGGTGGAGCAATCTATTTCCCTGGAGGAGTGCAAAGATTACTTTGCATCCCAGCCAGACTTTTCGTATTCACGAGTGCTTATCATACAAGGTGCTGAGAGCACCATGTCGATCGAGGGAGATTTTTTCATGTGGAAGTATGCTGACGTAGAAATACCTTTTCGCCATTACATGGGGGATGTGTATGTGGCTATTTCCGATGAGGCTGTCGTGCCTAAGATGATTGAAATTGCAACAGATTTGCAAGCAGATGTGGTGGATGGGTGAAGAACTATTCACTATTTTTATTCTGCTGAAGGTTATTGACTTCGTAGTGTATCTTTACAGCAATGGACAGTGCTGATTTCTGAATGCTGACATCAAGTTACATAGATGTCAGCATTTTTTGTTAACCACGCAACTGCAGTGGACATAGTAAAGCTACAAAATGATAGACTTCACCCGCTGATTGCCTCTTATTAGCAGATGTGAGGAAAACGGAGGACCTGATATGTCAATATACTGGGAAGAACAATCCATAACCACAAAATAAATATTCATTGGCTGGATGCTAAGAGACTTAACAGCTGGATCAACGAAAGGGGAGTTGACGGTAAACCCCCAGGATGTGGACCAGGCAGCGAACAATCCGATTACGTCCTACAGCAATATTGCGTATACACTTCGCTTTTATGCAGGAACACATTTTCAGTCGCTCAGGAGTTATGACGGTAAAGAATATGAAGCTATTGTAAATGGCTTAGATACCACGATATTCTCTGATGAATATATCAAGTATGGTGAGTTTACAGGTAGTTTTGTTGGCTTGACCTGTGCCGATCGTGTTAAACATCAACAATATGCTGATTTTGATTTTTTCGAATATAACGTTGATGAAATGAATGAATAAATAAGTATTATTAGTTACCAAATGGTTACTATAGAACATTAAGGTGCCTACTTCACAAAAAACACGAGCGTACTTATTATGAATTTGAAAACCTAAGTTAAATTAATATCGTAACTTTGAAGTCTTTAGTTATCAATTATGATATTGATGTGAGGGAGATTTACTGATCAAGCAGGAACCTTTTACTTCAATGGTGATGGGCACGAAACGAAAAGGATAAAAAATTTTGAAAGGAATTTGAGAATGACAATTGAAGCGAATAAACAACAGATGCACCGGTTTACAGAGTTTATAAATACGGCTAGCGTAAAGCAAGCAGAAGAACTTATTGCCCCAGATGCGATTTTCTATGTCCCAGCACGGGAAGATGCGATGAAGGGACCGGATGGATATCTTGCAATTATCCAAATGATGCGAACTGGCTTCCCTGATATCCAATGGACACTGAAGGAGATGGTTGCTGAAGGCGATAAGGTGGCTGCGCGATTCATTATGCGAGGTACGCACCAAGGCAGTTTCTTCGGTTTTCCTCCAACAGGGAAAACCATCGAGGTTCAAGCGATGAATTTTTATCGATTCTCTGGTGGACAAATTGTAGAAGAATATGGTCAACCCGATATGCTTGGATTACTTCAACAAATTGGCGCTGTTCCAAGTTCGTAGAGGTTCATTTCAATACGACCACTGTTTGTGCTGTGAACATTCGTACTTTGTTATGAAATATAAATAAAATAATGCCTGAGCCTTTGAATGTAGCTATACGCATCAAGACATCAATTCATTCGAGGCTCTCTCTTAAAATCTCTAATCCTCTTCTTAATTCCTCTAAAGAACTAGTGGATGAAAGCGCTACTCTTAGATAATTTTCTTCTGCATTCCCACCGCTCAGAAATCGATTGGAATGAAATACACGAACCCCTTTTTCCAGAAAAAAACCTTCAGAATAAGCTTCGTGCATAACTTTTGGTAAACGTAGCCATCGATAAAAACTCAGTGGATGTCCCCCGTGGAGAGTATTTGGGAAGAATTCAGCAAATAACTGGTTGGCTGTCTCGGCCAATTGTTTTTTCTTCGTAACAATCATATTTGCTTTTCCTGACAGAATCAGCTCAGTTACGATCTCTGCGTCCAAAGAGGATGTTTTGACGTTGACGTTGTATATGGCCTTCATCATTGTGTCTTTGAATGCTTCGTTAAACACGATATAGGCCACTCGAAGACCTGAGCAGATGGATTTGGCGGTGCTACAAATATAAACCGTTTGTTCAGGAAGCAGCTGATACATCGGCTGACCATAATGATCTATAATGTTCGCTGACAAAAAGGCATGAATGTCGTCCTCAATCAGGATCAAATGATGTTTTTGAATGACCTGAGCTAATTCTTTTTTTCGCTTTTCCGGAATTATAATGGTCGTGGGATTAGCGCAGGAAGGCATTAAAAACACACCATGTAAATTCGATTGAGAACATTGGTCTTCCAGAGCTTCAGGTAACATACCATACTCATCCCCTGAAATGGGAACTAGTTTGATACGAAACATTTTGGAGACTTCAATAAAATTGGCATACGTATACTGGTCAACCGCAATTCGGTCCCCGGGTTCAAACAGTGCTAAGAGTGTAATAGCTAATGCATTTTGGGCTCCTGAAACGATCGCCATATGTTCAGTATCGGCCTGGATGCCAAAAGCCTTCATCCAATTGAGAGCAGCCATTTTATGATGCGGGATACCTGCAGGATCATTGTAATTCAATAGCTGTTCCAAATAACTTTTCTCTACCACGTGCTTTAAGGCCTCAGTAACCAGATCATTGGTTTGCTCAAATGAGGCAACAAAACCAAGGTCAATATGTACGTTTGAGGATGGATCTTTTGAAATGGTGACCGACCGAGCCGCGTTGGCTGAAACAAAGGTACCGTTTCCGGTCACACCATGAATTAATCCTTTAAGCTCGCAAAGCTTGTATGCGCGTGTAATCGTTGTGAAGTTCACATCCAAAAAATCGGCCAGCTCCCGCTGAGGGGGAAGTTTTGTACCCGGAGCCAAAAAGCCATGTCTGATGTCATGTTCCAGCAATAGGGCGAGAGAGCGATAAAGCGGTCGTTGCAATCTATCCCTGTCAGGTTTCCACGACATCGGATAATGTTCAAACGAATTAAATGGCATAGCACACCTCACAATATTGT
>NZ_WUDQ01000318.1:0-4106 GCF_009827695.1 Paenibacillus sp. OT2-17
CCGCCTCGAGGGCCATAAGGATACGTGCGGCGATAAACATTCCAAAACCCGGCAGAACAAAGGAGAGGACATTGGCTACTGCAAATAATCCGAGGGAACTCAAGAGCAGCTTGCGTCTGTCCCATTTGGCGGTTACTGCCATCAGGATCGGCGTGCCAATCGCGTAAGCAAGGGAAAAGACTGTAATCAGCTGGCCCGCTGCGGACACCGTAATCCCCATGGTTGTTGCAATCTGATCCAAAACGCCTGAGATAATGTATTCGGATGTGCCTACCAAAAAACTAACAATTGCCAAAATATACACTTTCCACGTGCTCTGCATTTTTAAATAACGCCTCTTTTCTTTTGTTATTTTTATATTTTTACAAATATCGAAATTAAGACTAAAAAAATTTATGTTATCAGGAACGGGGCATATTTCTGCGCTGCTTCCACATCCAAGCTGTAATAAATAAACGTCCCCTCTTTACGGTATGTGAGCAGCCCCGACTCTGCCATTTGCTTCAGATGGTGCGATAGCGTTGAAATAGCTACACTGTTCAGCTTCTCGCCCAGCACAGAGCAGCATTGGTCACTTTCCTCTTTTAGCAGAAGTGCTATTTTGAGACGAGTCGGTTCTCCAAGTGCTTTATATATTTTTACAGCCTGCTGCATCTCTGTTGTATCTTTCACCCTGTTCGGCTCCCTTCTGTTCCAGTCTTAATTTCGATGTTTGTCGAAATAAAATTATCACAAACATTTGTAAAAGTAAACCCGTTTATTATAAAGGTACAGCTATTTTACACTCTGTGGTGTGAATAATGTTCTTTCTCATCCGATAAATCCCCCCATCCATAAAGGATGGAGGGAAAAATGATCTGAGTAGAGAGGGAGAATCATGGATGCTATGGCGTTAATTCGGGCTTGCCGTGGGTCTGACAATAATTTCATTAACATCTACATCCGCTGGCTGCTCCATGGCATACAGAATGGAACGCGCAATGGCATCAGGCGAAATCGAAATACGACGGTACTCTTTCATTCCTTGCCGGGCCTCTTCATCTGAAATACTGTCAGCAAGCTCAGATTCGGTTACTCCTGGCGATACCAGCGTCACACGAATATCTCCCCCCACCTCCAAACGCAATCCTTCAGAAATCGCCCGAACCGCATACTTCGTTGCGCAATACACCGCTGCAGTCGGGGTTACACTATACGCGCCAATAGAGGCGATATTGATAAACTGACCAAATCCTTGCTTTTTCATAATCGGAAGCCCTGCCGCAATCCCATGCAGAACGCCCCGTATATTTACATCAATCATGCGATCCCATTCCTCTACCTTCAGGGCTTCTAATTTTGAAAGAGGCATCACTCCCGCATTGTTCAAAATGACATCCACACGCCCAAATGTTTTTTCCGCGTACTTAATGAACGCTTCCATCTGGTCCCTCTTAGTCACATCCAGTTGCTGATAATCAGCCGATCCACCTTTAGAACGAATCTCGGATGTCAGAGCCTCCAGTCGCTCTGTGCGTCTGGCCCCTAATATTACATGAGCCCCATGGTGAGCAAGTAAACGGGCAGTAGCTTCACCGATCCCACTGCTTGCCCCCGTAATAGCTACGACTTTCCCTTTAATATCCAACATTCTTATTCCTCCTTTAGTTTAAAAACGGACTCAAAAACATTCCTGCATGATACAGAACATCATCCTCAAATTCGCCATCTGCCGTAAATCCGGTGTCGCCCACATACTTGATATGGTCACCTTCCACGATGTAGCTACCTGTGTAGGCACTTTGCCTCTGATCACGTGCTTCTGTTCATTTGGCGTTGTTTCTGTACCCTTATTATGAGACGATGATGTTTTGAGCTGGTAGAAGAATCAGAGCAAATTATTGCCTAATCCTCCAAAGACCCTTAATATGTAATAAACTACTGAAAATGAAAACGGGCTACGTTGCAAAGAAGGGATGTGTCATGATGGGGGCAACCAAAATAGAAGGTTCTACCATGGAAAAACAAGCCGAGTTGGCAAGGCTTATAGAACGATTTTCAAATCAGGACGGAGTTCTCACTACAGCCATACCTTCGCTTCATTTCGTCCGAAGTTCAAATACAACCGTACCGATACATCAAGTCCATGAACCTGCTTTATGTATTGTGGCACAAGGCAGAAAAGTCGTGATGCTCGCAGAGGAAAGTTACCATTACGGCACATCCGATTACCTTGTTGTGTCGGTGGATTTGCCGATTTCCGGGCAGGTCATTCAAGCGTCAGCAGAAGCTCCTTATTTGTGCCTCCGGCTCAATTTTGATCCGCATCAGGTTTTGGACCTGATCAAGGAATCTGCTTTTCCCACAAGCCCAATGCCTGATTCCAGACGAGGCTTGTATGTAAGCCAAACTAACTCTCTACTGCTGGATGCCGTGGTAAGGCTAGTGCATCTTTTGGAAAACCCGCAAGATGTTCCGGTGCTGGCTCCATTAGTCATTCGTGAGATACTGTATAGGATTTTACAGGGGAATCAGGGGGAATCCTTAAAACAACTGGTCATGACCGGCAGCCATTCCAACCGAATCGCAGAAGTCATAAAGCGGATTAAGAAGGATTATGATAAGCCGTTACGTATTGAGGAATTGTCCAAACTAGCGAATATGAGTCCTTCGTCACTACATCGTCATTTTAAAGAGGTTACGGCTATGAGCCCAATGCAATATCAAAAACAATTACGTCTACAAGAGTCCCGCCGCCTGTTGTTATCTGAATCAGCGGATGCGGCAGATGTCGGTTTTCAGGTAGGTTACGAGAGTCCCTCACAATTCAGCCGCGAATACGCCCGCTTGTTCGGCCTGCCTCCAATTAGTGATATTAAACGCTTGCGCTCAGATCAGGATCACATGACCACTTGAACCCATTGTTAGATGAACATCTGAAACCAATGGTTCTACTAACGTTTATCCCAATCATAAATGCCAGGATGTAAAAAACAGCACAAAACAGCCGCTCCTCCGGTAGAGACGCGGCTGTTCAATATATTCCTCTATGCATGTGGTCATCACTATTTGAGCATCAATACGGATTATCCAGCTTGACGAACAAGGCTCGGATGACATCCTTCTCTGCCGTAGTAAGCTTTTGTCCTGCCTGCCATTGTTGAATCTCTTTCTTGACTTCCTTGGGTTCTCTATAACTGAGAGCATACCCGATGCTTCCTATACCTTGTGTGCGGTTGGTTTTGTCCATATTTGCCAATGCTCGAGTCATCGCAGTTCTATCTCTTGTAAACAAATCTCCCATAAGACCAGCATAGCTTTCGCTTAAAGCTCCATCCAATCCGTCAGAAGCCTGAATCAGATTTGCAAAGCTTTCCGATGGAATAAAAGCACGCTGCCTATACAGATATTCGATAATTTCCAGGCTTTGATGTTCTTTGATTTCGTTTATCTTTCCCCATTGGATTCCTGCTAAATGGTCCGTCATATGACGTACTTTTGCTTCATCACTGAGGGATGAATCCTTATAAAAGGACAGCACTAGCTCCTCTTTACTTTGCTGGGTGTGCTGCGTATTGGCTACAGTTTGCTTGGACTCCCCATTGTTTGCCCTGGACGGCGCCGCAGTTTCAGCATCCTGTCCCACTGGATGGGGAGTGCACCCTATGGTTACAGCCAGCAATAGTGCAGTACAAGCTACAGAAACGAACGCATTACCTTTTAACATGAATCCACTCTCCTGTCTGAACAAACAATGGTCGTTATAATTGTCCAAAATCCACTCATACCCTACTACTCATCACGCCCTACCGTGGGCTTACGGATCACAGAGACGCTCGATTCCCTCACGATCAGACGAGGCTCGAATTGCACACGCTCATAATCCCCAGGTGTCTGTTCCTGAATCCGCTTGAGCAGCAGCTCCGCAGCCAACCGTGCCACCTCTTCCCCCATGATGGAAACTGAGCTGATCTGAGGGGTCGTTACCATAGCCCACAGATTGTTATCAATACCGACTACAGCAACCTCATCTGGCACTTTTACGCCCAAATCCTTAAATCGATTGACGATCCCTATCGCCACCATATCGTTAACCGCATAAATAGCATCTGGCATATGTTTCAAGC
>NZ_WUDQ01000319.1:0-4091 GCF_009827695.1 Paenibacillus sp. OT2-17
ATCTGGTGCTTTTCACAAATAATGCTCAGTTCGATCTAAATGCCATCACCAATCAGGGACAGCCATCGCTCCCCCCTTCTGACTAGTGTAGGGTGATAACCTGTCCCTTAGGGTGAGTGGGTTTCGTCTTAACTCATCGTTACACAATACTTTATATACGATCACTGTTTCAAGTAACTTTGTACTTGCAAAATAAATCACTTCATCCCCTTGCTTTTACAATTATGATGCCCCCCTATGTTTCTCCTCCTACTTAGTGAGCTTAATGAACTATAAGGGAATTTTACACTTAGGACTTATTTCTTACAAGACGTAGATGTAGTTACACACACCCGGTAGGTCTCGTAAAAGTTTTTAATTAGTTCAAACACCCATGTAACAGCATATTCTCATGTTATCGTCATATCGCTTACATCAAGAGCTACCTGGTTGCTTTTGGATAAAGAAAGTGAGTTAACTCTCAAGCGTTCGCTATGTTAGATTTCTTTAAAATCATACGCATTCTTCATCTCTGTTCGAAAGAGTAATACATAACCTGTTTTGTATATTTTACCATATTTAATCCATATCAGGATCGGCTGTTTTATTCGAATTATCAACTGATTGTAATAAGCACAGGAAATCTTGGGAAAATGCCCTATGGAAGCATCTGAATAATCCTTACAATTAATAGTACAGACAATGCATATTGACGTTGTATACAATTTGAGCCGCTACAATTTAAAGGGGTGCTTAAACATGATGAATTTGGCAAAACGCAACTATTGGTCTTTGAGTATTTTTAACTTCGCTTATCTGTTTACATGGTCTGCCGCCATGTCTTTTTTTGTCATTTGGCTGGGACAAAGCCTGGGAATTTCAGAAACCTACACGGGATTTCTATACGCGGCTAATTCAATCGTCGCCTTGATCATGCAGCCCCTGTTCGGTTACTTATCTGACAAGCTGGGCTTGAGAAAACATCTGCTGTACATACTCTTTACAATCCTTTTGCTCGTCGGACCCTTTTTTATCTATGTGTACGGTCCATTGCTTCAAACGCAGTTCGTCATTGGTGCCATTGTTGGTGCGCTATTTATCGGCCTGGTGTTTAATGCAGGTAACGGTGTCGTCGATTCGTATATGGACAAAGTTTCGCGTAAATATGGCTTTGAATACGGACGGGTTCGTATGTGGGGTTCGCTCGGATGGGCGGCGGCTACTTTTGTTGCTGGACGGGTCATCAATATCAATGTAAATCTGACCTTCTGGATCGCCTCGGTATCTGCCATTGTTGCCATGATCTGCATCTTCCTGACCAAAGTCGAAATTTCCGGACAGGAGCAGCAGAAAACAGAATCGTTGAAGCTAATTGATGTACTGCATCTCGTACGTACCAAAAAGTTCTGGTTTCTTATGCTATTCATGGTTGGCGTGACCCAAATTTATGAGGTATATGACCAACAGTTTGCCACATACTTCGTATCGCAGTTCAGTTCCAAAGCGGAAGGAAATCAATTCCTTGGCGATTTGAGCGCTGTGCAAGTTTTCCTGGAATTTGTGTTCCTTTTCGTTACCCCTTGGTTTGTGAACAAAACGACCGCCAAATGGGCATTAATTATTGCCGGGTCGATTATGTCATTGCGTATTATCGGCTCTTCGTTGCCATTCGGCTCCATATGGGTCGCTGCAATGAAGATGATTCACTCCCTGGAGAAACCGCTTATTCTGGTAGCCATCTTCAAATATATTATCGTTAACTTTGACCAGCGCCTGTCCTCCACCATGTACCTGCTGTATTTGTTTATGGGCTCCCTGGTGGTTTCCATTTTCTCGCCCATTGTCGGGCATATGTATGAAGTATTAAATTTCCCGATTACCTATGTAATTCTGGGTTCCATTGCAGGCCTGTTCACCATCATATCCTGCTTTACACTGACAGCAGACAAGAAGAATGGGGAACGGTATCTGGAGGAACGCCGTAAACAAGATTTGAAAAGAGCAAACAAAAAAGCTGAAGCAGTTCATTCGTAATCTAATGGTTTGAGCTTAACAGAACAGCGGCAGTCTAGGACTTGTTTTTCTCGTCCAAGGCTGCCGCTCTTAACTCCAGTTAATTTGAAGCTTATTTTAAATCTTGAATACCGACACCGTTTGATTCATCTCTTCCGCCCGCTTGGCAAGCATGTTAGCACCTGCAGACACTTCCTGCATGGAAGCGGTAGTTTCCTCGACCACGCTTGCGACTGTTTGAGTAGAATCGGCTGCACGTTCGGAGATTTCAGCAATTTTTCTCATAGATTCCACCATAGAAACGGTTCCTTCATTTACAGATCTTGCTTCTACAGCCGCAGTGTCCACCTCACCGCTCACTTCTTCAACGGCACCTACAATCTCAGAAAAGACGTTACCGACACCTTCGACAAGCATCATACCTTCATTCAGAGATTGAACACCTTCATTCATTGAAATCACAACTTCATCTGTTCTTAAGGTAATTTCGTTGACGAGCGAAGAGATCTTGCCTGTTGCTTCACTTGCTTGTGCCGACAGATTGCGTACTTCATAAGCGACAACCGCAAACCCTTTTCCCTGCTCTCCCGCCCTCGCAGCTTCTATACTCGCATTTATTGAAAGCAAGTTGGTTCGGGCTGCTATTTCACGGATCATAGCTGTGATCTGTCTGATCTCCGCAGACTTTTCTCCTAGAATATTTACCACTTCAGCGGATTGAGTTACCTTGGTATGCACATCTCTTATTTGGGAGACAGTCGAAGACATTTGGGTTTTCCCGTTGTTTGCTTTTTCTTGTGCTTGGGTTGTGAGATTAGCCACATGAACAAAGCGATTCGTTATGTTGTCTACACTTTTAGAAACGTCTACCGTGTAATTCAGCGTTTCAGCTATATCTGCAAGCTGTGTCTGAGATCCCTCTGCAACTTGAGTGGCACTTATAGCTATCTGCTCGGTAGCGATGCTTGTCTGTTCCGCACTGGCCGTTAACTGTTCAGCCGTAGAGGCAACCAGTAAGGAATTATCCACAACTTCCTTTAAAAGGTTGCGCAGTGAATCGCACATTTCATTAAAATCGGATGCCAGTTCCCCGACCTCATCTTTTGATCGGACCCTAAGGGGTTCCACTTGCAGGTTCCCCCCGGTTACCAGCTTCATCTGTTCCGCTATCTTTAATATGGGCTTAGTGAACGATTGAGCCAGTAAAAAAGAACCGATAATCCCAAGGATTGTACATATGATAGTCAGAGAAATCATAAACAGTTTACCTGAATAGTAGGAATCACTCGATTGATTAGCTGCATCCGTGGCGTACTGCTCATTAAGTAGCTTCAGTTTATTTACATCGTCTAATGCTGCCTTATAAATAGAAGAATTTCCATGAATGATCATGTAGGCCATCACTTTGTCGTTTTCTTCCATGGCAGCGGAAACCACTTTGAGATGGCGAAGATACATTGCCCACTGACCATAAAAGTTGGTGAACAGTTCTTTTTCCTCTGCCGTAGAGGCTAAACTTTGATATTCATTTACACGCTTATCCATTGAAGCTGTAGCTTTGGTTAGTTCTTCTTGGTAAGTGCTGCGAACGGCAACATCCTCTTCGAGTATCAGTCGAACGGTGAGTCTATCGATTTCTGTAATCTGCTTATCCATACCTTGAAGAAGAATAACCGCAGGTAAAGACTTGTTATTTACCTTATCAGAAGCCTCCCCCATTTCCGACATCTTAATGACGCCTATTACACTTGAAAGGGACAGTACGATAACCAGTATGAGCGCTGCACTAATTATTTTTTTCTTTAGCGTTAATTTAAACATCTTTATCTTCCTCCCGTGACTGGTCTCGTGTCATCACTGCTGAGCTTTCCAGTATATGCGTATTTGACGCAACAGCTCAGCCTTATCTATTTTTCCACTGATATAGCTTTGGATAGATGCTCCTGTGATGGCCCCATGATCAGGTGGAAGTGTTGCCATAAACGGCAGCGTCTTTCCGCTCGACATATATGACTTGATCGATTTACTCAAGGGATCGGTAGGCTCCAAGTCAATATTCTTGAACGCCGGTATAACATTGGCCTTGTTAACCAAAAACT